>CAZCCX010000162.1:1518-5446 GCA_964497115.1 uncultured Desulfobacteraceae bacterium | reverse complement strand
CATGGGGCATAAGCGTTTCCACTTCCTGAAGGCTCATTCTTTCTTTAATGGCCCTCTCCATCCTTACAAGCCCTATTCGATACTGGTTCTCAAGCAACTCCCCCACTGCCCTCACTCTGCGATTCCCCAGATTGTCAATATCGTCAACAACAGCCTCAGCATTTTTGAGACGGATTAACTCCTTGACCGTGGCAATAATGTCTTCTTTTCGAAGGGTCCGATGATCGAGATCCGCATCTAAATTCAACCTGTAATTCAACTTCAGTCTACCGACAGGGGAAAGATCATAGGTAGAAAAATTAAAAAAGAGCCCTTGAAAGAATTTGTTCGCTACTTCCTGAGTGGGTGGGCTGGTGGGACGCATCTTCCTGTATATTTCGAGAACTGCCTCATCACTGCTCTCTATCTTGTCCAGCAACATGGTATCCCTGATCGTCGGAGTCACACCTACTGCGTCCAGCACAAGACACTCTACTTCTGTAATCCCTTTCTCCGGGATGATTTGAAGCATCTCGGCGGTAAGGGGTTGGTTTCCAAAGGCCAATACCTCGCCCGTAGACAGATCCACCAAATCATCGGCCAAAACCCTTCCTTCGACGTCCTCAGAACGAATGGGGATATGGGTCATTCCGGCAGACTCTAAGGCCCTATGGAGTCTTTTTGTGTATTTATCGCCTTCTTTGGCGAGGGGCTTCCTCGATTTGGGGTGCTTGATATCCTTCGTGATCCGGCTTCGATAAAGGGTCTCCAAAATCGCGGGACGAAAACACCCCTTCTTGCTGATGATGATCTTCTCAGTGTCATAAAACTCAGACAGGATCTCTTTTGGGGAATCACCGAGGGCCTTTAGAAACGTAGTTGCAGGGAATTTCCTCCTTCTATCGATCCGTACATACAGAAGGTCTTTTGGATCAAACTCAAAGTCAAGCCATGACCCCCTAAGAGGGATAATCCGGGCCGAATAGAGGAGTTTACCACTGGAATGAGTCTTACCTCGATCGTGGTCAAAGAAGCAGCCCGGAGATCTATGGAGCTGACTGACAATGACCCTTTCAGTCCCATTGATGATAAACGTCCCCTTTTCCGTCATCATGGGGATGGTGCCAAAATAGATTTCTTGTTCCTTAATATCTCGAATGCTCTTCGTCCCTTCAGTGCCGTCGGTATCGAAAACCAGGATACGCACAGTCAACCTAAGCAGGGCCTCATAGGTCATGCCTTTGTTGAGACATTCATCCTCACTATACTTAGCATCTTCAAAAGCGTACCTGACAAACTCCAGAGATGAAGTGCCACTAAAATCGCGGATAGGAAAAACATTCTTATATGCGCCCTGAAGGCCAATCTCTTTTCGCTCCTCGGGTGGAACATCTTTCTGGAGAAACCGTTCGTAAGACTTCTTTTGCATCTCGATGAGATTCGGGATGTCGATAATCTTATCGATCTTCCTGAAGCTTTTTCTGATACGGCGCGCCATGCTACCCTGTGCTTTCATCTCATCTCCTCTAATCTCTTCAAACTTGGCTAGAAATGATTGAATACAGGCTACAAGGCATAGGGCAAAAGCTGGAGAATCAACCTTCAAGCCCCATGCCCCAAGCCTTCAGTCTATTTGATCTCGACAGAGGCACCCGCCTCTTCCAGTTCTTTCTGGACGTTGTCCGCCTCTTCCTTTGAGACGCCTTCTTTGACTGCTCCGGGCACACTGTCTACAAGGGCCTTGGCCTCCTTCAAACCCAGGCCAGTAATAGCGCGAACCGCCTTGATCACCTGAATCTTCTTGTCGCCAATGGCCGTGAGTACAACGTTAAACTCCGTCTGTTCCTCGGCCTCTTCTTGCGCCTGCCCGGAAGGCATCCCTCCGGCGACCATTGCAACAGGAGCCGCTGCAGTCACGCCAAACTTCTCTTCTAGTTCTTTGACGAAATCCGAGAGCTCAAGTACGGTCATATTTGATATAAATTCAACCACATCTTCTTTGCTAATACTGGTTGCCATTTTCTTCGTTAAACCTCCTTGGATTCTTAATTATGCGTTTTGTGTATTCACAGTCTCGTTTGTGTCTTCGATTGCCTTTAGGACGTTAAGAAGACTGACAACAACGCCGTTCAAGACACGCACAAAAGACGTGGGGACTTCTTTCATGGCCGACAAAGTCTGAGAGAGAAGCACATCGCGTCCTGGAAGTTCTGCCAGCCTTTTGATGGCGTTTGCATCCATCATTTTGCCGGAAATCTGCCCCACTTTCAGTTCCAGCTTCTTCTGAGTCTTACTGAAATCCACAAGAACTTTGGCCGGTGCGACAACATCGTCATGCGCGATGGTAAGGGCACAGGGGCCCACAAAATGCTCCCTCAATGACTCTGTCTCCGTATCCTGGCATGCAAATTTCACAAGCCGATTCTTAACCACCTGAAATTCGGATCCCGTCTGTCTCAGTTCATTCCTAAGCCTGTTCAAGGCTTCCACATCGAGTCCCTGATAGTCCACAAGAAATGTGGCCTGTGCGTTTTGCAGCCGATCTTTCATATCGGCAACTAAGGTTTCTTTCTGTTTTTTATCCAAAAATCAATCACCCCCTCTCTGATAGCATAGATTTCGTAGTCAAAGTCAGGGGTGCCTCATGAAATACAAGGTTTCTGATTAGTCTCGGTAGGCCGATATCCAATTGAGCCTCAATCGATCTGATTCCACACTACTCAGACACTAAGGCACCTACTGTCTTTGACTGTCAAATATGCCTCTAAGTTTTGGTATTCTTTGTTTTTCTGTCTCCCCAATCCGCTATGATAAACTTCTATCCGGTCCTATCTCATCATCTAACTGAGGAAATCTTTCACATATGCCGGATCAATCTTGATTCCAGGACCCATGGTCGTAGATATGGATATACCCTTCAGGTAAGTTCCTTTACTCGAAGCCGGTTTGAGTCTCATGATGGTATCGAAAAAAGCGGAAATGTTTCCAAGAAGCTTATCAAGACCAAATGAAACCATACCCATTCGCGCATGGACAATACCCGCCTTTTCAACCCTAAAGTCTATCTTTCCTGCCTTGACATCCTCAACAGCTTTACCAACATCGAAAGTCACTGTTCCGAGTTTTGCATTGGGCATCATGCCCCTAGGTCCCAGAATCCGCCCCAGTTTACTCACGGTACTCATCATATCCGGAGTTGCAATCGCCTTGTCGAACTCGAGCCAACCTTTCTGAATCTTTTCCACAAACTCATCAGAGCCCACATGGTCCGCACCGGCTTCCTGTGCCTCTTTTTCTTTCTCTCCTTTGGCAAAAACCATAACTCGCACTTCTTTCCCCACACCGTTGGGCAGTACGACGCTACCTCTGACCATTTGGTCCGCATGTCTGGGATCCACACCTAACCTAATAGCAAGATCAACGGTCTCATCCATCTTTGTATAGGCACAATCAAGAGCAAGTTGAACAGCTTCCTGAAAACCATATTTTTTCATTCTATCTAATTTACTTGCGCTTTCTGTGTATTTCTTTCCTCTTTTACTCATGGTCTGTAATCCTCTTGAACTCTACTGAATGACTGTAATCCCCATACTTTTCGCGGTACCTTCTATGATCCTACTGGCATTTTCCAAATCATAGGCATTCAAATCTTCAAACTTGAGCTTTGCAATCTCTTCCACCTGTTTCTTTGTCACTTCTCCCACCTTCTCCCGGTTTGGCTCTCCAGAGCCTTTGGCCACCTTTGCCGCCTGCTTCAAAAGGACAGAGGCAGGGGGTGTTTTTGTAATGAAGGTAAAAGACCGATCCGCATAAACAGTTATGATGACCGGGATGACTGTTCCCATTTGGTCCTGAGTTCGTGCGTTGAATGCCTTGCAAAACTCAGCGATATTGACCCCGTGCTGTCCCAGCGCGGGACCGATGGGGGGAGACGGATTCGCCTGTCCTC
>CAZCCX010000162.1:0-1508 GCA_964497115.1 uncultured Desulfobacteraceae bacterium | reverse complement strand
TACTCCCGATAATTTTCTTGGCCATGACTCCCCTCACCTATATTTGATCGTATTGGGAAACTTCTTTCTTGGAGCGCCGAAGGCGCGTTTTACGAAATCACGCCAAGGCGTGATTTCATGTTTTGTGAACTTGTATAAAATCCAACTCAACCGGTGTTGCACGTCCAAAAATGGTGATCAGAACCCTCAATTTCTCCTTATCCGGTTTCACCTCTTCCACAATACCCTGAAAATTATTAAAAGGCCCGTCAATCACTCTGACCTCATCGCCTTCATCGAATTGATATTTTGGCTTGGGTTTACTAATCCCCTCTTCCATCTGTTGAATAATTCGCTCAGCTTCCTCATCAGGGATAGGAGAGGGTTTAGTGCCGCCTCCCACAAATCCGGTCACTTTGGCCGTGTTTCGAACCGTATGCCAGGTTTCATCATTTACATCCATTTGGACCATGATGTATCCAGGATAGAATTTTCTTGAAGACGTCTTCTTTTTCCCCCGCTTCAGCTCAATCACTTGCTCGACAGGCACAAGGATCTTGCCGAAATACGCCTCCTGCCCGAGCGTCTTAACCCTTTCCTCGAGGTTTGTCTTTACTTTGTTCTCAAATCCCGAGTAGGTATGGACTATGTACCATTTCAAACCCAAATTATCCCCTCTCTTATCCCACGATACTCCTGATGATTCTAATCAGCCCGACATCTATCAACCCAAGGAAGAGTGAGACCACTAAGACGAGAACGATGACCACGGCGGTTGAAGCAAGCAATTCCTTGCGAGTCGGCCATTTCACCTTCTTGAGTTCAATCTTGCATTCCCGCAGAAATTGCCCCGCCATGTGAAAATACTTGACAGAAGATCCCTTGTCTCTATTTTTTCTTTCCAGCTCCTTATTTGGAGGGCCTTGATAGGACTTGGGTTTGATTACCTGTTCCGCTGAAACGGATCCAGCATCCGATTTCAAGACGCCATTGGATAGAGATGCAGTCTGCGCCTTCTTTCGGGTCCCCTTCTTTTTTTTCTTCTTAGTCTGCTTCTTCATATGCCTTTTATTTCGACTTGGGTGAAACGCCCGACCCTTATCCTTTCCCTCTCCGAGCAGCTCGACATCCCTGGCAACCAATGACTGGCAGGCCAGGAGGGATTCGAACCCCCAACACCCGGATTTGGAGTCCGGTGCTCTAGCCGTTAGAGCTACTGGCCTGCAGTTTTCGCAGAGTCTATTTAGTCTCCTTGTGAAGCGTATGTGTCCTGCAAAACGGGCAATATTTCTTAAACGTCAACTTGTCCGGAGTCTTACGTTTATTCTTTGTGGTCGTATAATTCCTATTTTTGCAGCCCTCGCAGGCCAGTGTTATGATATCTCGCATATGGCAAATCTCTCCCCGGCCTCCGGATCTGGGTCGAACCCAATCCTTGTCCGACATCCCGGCACACTAAAATCTTGTTTCAGATCTACTCGTAGATTTCACTAATAACGCCCGCACCTACGGTGCGCCCACCCTCACGG
>CAZCCX010000161.1:2659-5461 GCA_964497115.1 uncultured Desulfobacteraceae bacterium | reverse complement strand
CGTTAGGTGCGCAGACCTGTCGGTCACGGATATACCGTTGTACCCAATCATTTCTTTTGCGTCTTTGAGGGTCGCCCCTGAGAGTAAAAGGTTTGAGCTAAACGTATGTCTCAAATCATGGAAGTGGAAATCTTTGATACCTGCCTCAGTGCACGTCTCCCTCCAGGCCTTATAGAATCCTTTTAGAGGCTTTTCGTCAAGTCGGCAAAAGACGCTATCCGAACCATTGTAGTCGATTTTCTTTCGATGCCTCATAAATGCCTGATGCTGTTTCCAGGAAAGAAGAGCCTTTCAAGCCATCATGCAATGGTGGGGAAAATGGGGTGGTTGTTAGATACACGCGAGTGCCCGCGTACTCTCAACGGAAACCGAACCGTGTCCGACAACGCTTGGGAATGTGTCCCTTTCATGCTTCTGCATTTTCCGGTGGAGTGGCTTCCTCCTTTCGAGCAGGGGGTAAATCCTTTTTGTAAACAAGGGTCCGGTAGGGAAAGGGGATTTCCACGCCTTCACGGTCAAAACGCTTTTTGATCTGCTCAAGAAGCCAAAACTTGGCTGAATAAGAATCATCCACCTCTTTGACCCAGACGTACAGCCGAAGTCCGATAGAAAAATCCCCGTGTGAGATGACCCGAAGATAGGGCTCATCTTCCCCTGTTGGATCTCGGT
This sequence comes from uncultured Desulfobacteraceae bacterium, assembly GCA_964497115.1. Taxonomy (GTDB): domain Bacteria; phylum Desulfobacterota; class DSM-4660; order Desulfatiglandales; family HGW-15; genus JAFGFY01. The sequence continues at coordinate 4,792 of CAZCCX010000161.1, read as the reverse complement.
AGGGGCATTGGTCGGCCTCCTCAAGAATAAGTCGTCTTGCCAAGTCAATATCCGTGTCGTAACTCACCCCCATTTCAATGGTGCACTTCATACGGGGGTCGATGATACTGTAGTTCGTGAGGGTCATTTCGTCGAGCTTTGAATTGGGAATAATCAGTCTTTTGTGTTGCCATGTTCGCACGATCGTATGTCGCAACGTGACATCTTCCACCGTACTATATTCTCCTTCAACGTGGACCTTATCCCCGATACGTATGGGCCTGTAGACTGCCAACGACAGCCCTGCAATCAGATTGGCCAGGGTGGATTTGGCCGCAAAGCCCACCACCAGGGCGGTAATGCCGGCCCCCGCAACCATGGTGCCCATCAGAGCCCTGAGGCTAGGGACCAGACTAGCATATACGAAAGCGGCCGTCAGGAAGATCAACAGATTCTTGATTCGAACCAGATAACGGATCACCGTTACATCGATCTTCCTTTTGAATCTTCCCATGACAAAATCAGCACGTTGAATCAGACGGGTGGTCACGGCACAGGCAATCCAGGCGATGATGCATATTCCCAATGCAAGGATCAAAGCGCCAGTATACGTTCCCGGGTCGATGAACTCTTCAAATGCCATCCAATTCGAATTCATATTGAACCCCCTTTAATTGCAGTCTGCACAAAGAGCGACGATATCCTCTTATACGCATTGAAGGCCATCAATACTTGTCAGCTTTTTGTCCAAGAGTTTAATGGGCCTTCGATTCTTCCGCATTCTTGGTCTCTCTCCTATCCATCTCTTTGTCAAAATCACTTATCTGCTCCTGAGAGAGAAGTACATCTTTGATGCTGAAAATCTGGAGTCTACAGGCCTGAGTGAATAGCCGATTCACCAACAGGAGCGTTGAGATTTCCATTTCTTGGACTTGCCCTGTTGATACTGCCTCCATGGTTTCCTGGATGAACCGTTTGTCCGTTCCTTCAATATGTGCAAAGGTTGTCAGCAGGCTCCGGTATTGCTCTTCCCTGCTTTTCATTTCCTGAATCCGGTTCATGATGTGGTAAAGCTCCACCAACCGTTTTCGGAACAGTTTGTACTGTGTGTTGAGGTATGGATTATCCGAGCCATCGAATTCATCCATATCGAGCCGTATGCTTTTAAAATTTTTTAGTGAGTTCATGACATTTCTGGAGGCATAGATCATCCGTTCCAATTCTTTGGCTTCGGTCTCCTCCAGTTTTTGGTTTTGAAGTCTTGAATAGAACGAAAAGATCTCCGCATGGAGCAGCTTTAAATTCTCGTACAGATGATCAAGGGCAAACTTTTTCTTCATGTTCTTTTCAAAGTGAAGATCGTGATCAAACACCAGGTTTTCGTCAATTCTCAACAGCCTGAGGTTGTAAAGCTGACTTTCCTCAAGGAGGTGCATAATCTCTTTTCTTATGGCAGCGGCAGCGGCATCAGGAACTTCGGTGGGGGTTTTATCGATGTACATAGTGAGAACCGCTTTGTAATCCGGATAAAGTCTGAAAAGTACGCGGGACAGCAATCCCATAAAAGGTAAGAAGATGATGACCCCAAGGACATTGAACAGCGTATGAAAGAAAGCCAAACCCATGACGCTGTTCGTATGGATGTCGAAGAAAATCCTTACGCACCAAACCAAAATCGGAAGCCCCAGGAAAGCGACCACGGCCGTCACCACATTGAAGATCAGGTGGCTGAAGCTTACCCTCTTTTTGGGCTGCGTTCCCCCGATGGCGCCCAACAAAACGGTAATAGTGGTCCCCACATTTGCGCCAATCACCATGGCCGCTCCCATATTGAAATCGATGATCCCGCCGTGAAGGGCGGTCAGGACAATGGCGATGCTTGCAGAACTCGCTTGCATGAGGGCCGTCATGAGGATGCCGACGAGCATATAAAGCCATAGGCCATAGTCTGGAATCCGGTCCACATGAAAACTCTGTGAGACGGTTTCCACACTGGTTTTCATGTAATCAAGGCCGAGGAATAGAAAACCAAAGCCGATCAGAAGCCTACTGGCGTGAAAAAGCCTGGGGTGGGAGCTAAAGAAAATCAGCCCGATCCCTCCGATGCCGATAAGGGGCAAGGCAAAACTCTCAATTCTCATTTTAAATCCAAGG
>CAZCCX010000161.1:0-2649 GCA_964497115.1 uncultured Desulfobacteraceae bacterium | reverse complement strand
CACGCTCCAGGCGTTGAAGGTCGTGCCGATATTGGACCCCATCATCACACCGATGCCGTTTTGCATGCTCATGACACCGGCGCCGACAAAGGCCAAGACCATGAGAGAGACGGCCGAACTGCTCTGTAAAATGGCGGTTACAAGCGCACCGCTTCCGATGGCCTTCATCCTGGTGTTTGTGTATAGGCGGATCATCCGCCTAAAGGCTCTCCCGGACAAGGATTTGACAGACTCTTCCAGCAGAATCATGCCAAACAGGAAAATGCCGAGTCCGGCTATCAGTTTCCACAAATCAAGATTTCCGGTCATCGTTTTCTCTTCCAGTTGTCTATTTGTTTTATTTCACCCATAAGCTGCTCTCGCGCCCCGCTTTCACTCCCACACTGGACAGAAAAAAACCGTAGATCTGCCTCGCGATTCGCAAAAGATATCAATCCTTAAAAGGATTGTAAAGTCCGATCTTTGGCTCGAAATATGGGTCGATTTCATATGTTTCTGTCGTCTCGACTCGGTTTAGTTGTACTGAAGAAGAAGAATATGATATAAAGGATTCATTGATTATTCATTCGTATACGGGTTCGAGGTCACGGAAAGGAGGAGGAAAATGAATTATGACACGGCCCTTCGAGGCTATACATCCAAGCGGGTCGAGGAGATCGACTCTGCGGATATCCTCATCGGCATTCCCTGTTTTAACAACGAAAAGACCATTGCCCACGTGATCCAGATGGTCACCCACGGGCTGGGCAAACATTATAAAAATCAGAGAAGTGTCATTTTTATTGCCGACGGAGGATCTACAGATGATACACGGGAGGCGGCCAGGGATTTCGAGATCAAGCCATGGCAGGAGAAGATCGTCTCCATATATCGGGGACCGGGGGGCAAGGGCACGGCGTTGAGGTCTTTATTCGAGGCGGCCGCTCGACTGGAGGTCCGCGTCTGTGCCATGGTGGACTCCGACCTCCGGAGTATCACCGCGGACTGGGTCCAATACCTTTTGGATCCGGTTCTGGAAAGAGGATACCAATTTGTGGCCCCGGTCTATATGCGGCACAAATATGATGGAACCATTACCAACAACATCGTATACAATTTGACCCGTGCCCTCTACGGCAAGCGGATTCGACAGCCCATCGGAGGTGATTTCGCCCTTTCAAGGGATGTGGCCAAATTCTACACAGAACAGGACGTATGGACAACGGATGTGGCCCGGTTCGGGATCGATATCTGGATGACCACCAATGCGGTGACCCAGGGGTTTCGTATGTGTCAGTCTAATCTTGGGGCCAAGATCCATGACGTCAAGGATCCGGGTCAGCACCTGGGGCCCATGTTCCGCCAGGTCCTTTCAGCCCTTTTTTCCCTCATGGAACGCTTCGAGAGCCACTGGAAGGGAATCAAAGGGAGCGAACCTCTGGAGACCTTTGGTTTTGAAGGAACGCTCGAACCTGCGCCGGTCAATGTAAACCTGGAGTTGATGATCGAGCTTTTCAAGACGGGCTATCAGCAGCTCTCTCCCCTGTGGAAGGATATCCTCAGCAAAGAGTCCTTTAATCAGATTTCCGAGACAAACCGAATAGATTCGAGTCGGTTTCACCTTTCTACCGACACATGGGTCAAGATCCTCTATGAATTGGCCGCGACGTTCCACCTCTGGACGAGGAATAGGAATAAGCTTCTCGATATGATGACGCCGCTTTATTTCGGCCGTGTTGCCTCTTTCGTGCGTCAGAGCTGGGAGATGTCTTCCCAGGAGGCCGAGGCCCTGGTGGAAGAGCAGGCCGTCAAATTTGAGGAACAGAAAGATTATTTGATAAAAATGTGGGACCAGAGATCTGAGGAAAAGCAGAAAGCACAGAGCTAAACGCCTGCTTAGACAACACCAAATAAGTGAAAGACAGATACGCCGCTAGTCTCTTTCAGGTACAAAAGGTGTGGAGAGGCCTGATAAGCAACGACATGAAAGCGGACTTCTCTTGGGAGCGCTCAGCCGGCAAGTATCTAGAGGTCTATCAGTCTGTGATGAAAGGAGACATTGAATGAATACGCAAGAACCGGTTCTCTACGATATGACGCGGCTCACGGATGATGACGTTTACCTGTTCAATGAGGGCAGCCACTTCCGTCTTTATGAAAAACTCGGTGCTCATCCCATGAACCGGGACGGGGTGGAAGGGACCCATTTCGCAGTATGGGCCCCTGATGCCGAAAAAATGGCTGTCATGGGGGATTTCAATGGCTGGAACAAGCTCTCCCATCCTCTCCGCCCCAGAGGGGTCTCCGGAATTTGGGAGGGCTTTGTCACCGGTGTGCTCAAGGGTGCCAATTATAAATATCATATTCACTCCAGGTTTAACGGCTACAGAGTAGATAAGGCCGATCCGTTTGCGCTCTTCAGTGAAGCGCCGCCCAGGACCGCCTCCATCGTATGGCCTCTTGACTATTCATGGGCGGACCAAAAGTGGATGGCCGAACGCGGCGATCATAGCCGTCCTGATGCCCCTATGGCCATATATGAAGTACACCTTGGCTCATGGATGCGGGTGCCTGAAGAAGGGAATCGATCTCTAAATTATAGGGAGTTGGCGGCCAAGCTTCCCGAGTATGTCAACCGTCTTGGCTTCACTCACGTTGAGTTTCTTCCGG
>CAZCCX010000160.1:0-5501 GCA_964497115.1 uncultured Desulfobacteraceae bacterium | reverse complement strand
TGCGGCGTATTACTTATACGCCTCAGTCGGCACTCCTCGGCGCCTTGCATCTAACTCCTTGCTGGTGCCTAGGTACTATGAACCCACTATCATAAGCACATAAACGGAAATTTGATGGTAGATTTTGGTTAGTATCTAATCGAAAGCTGATATCCTTCGGTGAAAAGAGAAAATTTTGGCGTTGAAAAAGCCCAAGGGCATAGGGTGAAAAGCCCCTGCTCCTGGGCAGATTTTGTGTAAGGGCATACGCGAAACGAGAGACTAAGAGAAGAGTGGTGATCCGGCACAAAACAATGATTCGGGCATTCTAGCCGCATTTCGTGAAGCCGCAAAAGTGGCAGGTCATGCATCCCTCTTCAAAGCTAATGGTCTGGCCGCATTCCGGACAGGTCTCACCCATCAAACTTTGTTTATGCTTACCCCCATTTTTCTTCTTTTTGTCGTTCATATATCTCTTTTCAAGAACGCGACCAATGGCATCCGGTATGGACAAGACAAGCCCATCCTTTTGAAAGACAGGGTGCTCCCCTCCGATGCCTTTCAATTGTTCAATGATATGCTCCACGTGGACCCCGGAACGGAGGCCCAAGGAAACCAAACGGCCTATGGCTTCCGTCTTTGCCATGGTAGACTTTCCCGATTTGCCGATGGTTGCAAAGACCTCAAACGGCTTCCCTTCATGTTCTGTGACAGTCACATAGAGATTCCCATACCCTGTGGGCATCTTTGCGGTAAAACCCTCCAGGGTATCCGGACGATCCTCCACATTCTTCAGAGAATTTCTACTCGGTCCGGCCTTACCATTATAGCTGAGGACCTGATTCTCCTTACTGCCATCCCGGTAGATGGTCACTCCCTTGCATCCCAGCTCATAGGCCAGGTTGTAGACCTTCAGGACATCATCCACCGTGGAATCTCGAGGCAGGTTTACGGTCTTTGATACTGCATTATCCGTGTACTTCTGAAAGGCCGCCTGCATCCGAACATGCCATTCCGGCGTCACATCATGAGCGGTCACGAATACTTCTCGCACATCCCTGGGAATCTCCTCCATATCATGTATACTGCCTTTGCGGGCAATGATATCCATCAGCTCTCGACTGTAAAACCCTCTTTCCTTCGCGACTTTTTCAAAATAGGGATTCACCTCAAGTAATTCATCGTTATCCATGACCCGTCTGACAAAACTGAGGGCAAACAAGGGCTCAATCCCACTCGAACACTCGGCAATGATACTCAATGTCCCCGTGGGGGCGATGGTGGTTGTGGTGGCATTTCTGAAAGCGCAGTCTCCCATATCTCTGAAGATGCTCTGGTCGTAATTCTTAAAGAGCCCCCGCTCCTTGGCCAGATACTTGGAGGCCTCACGGGACTCCCTCTGGACAAAGCTCATTATTTCCTCTGCCAAGGCCAGGGCCTTCTCCGAATTATAGGGAACCCCCATCTGGTAGAGAAGATCGGAAAAGCCCATCACACCAAGGCCGACCTTGCGATTTCCCTGCACCACTTCCTCTATTTCCGGCAAAGGATACTTGGACATATCGATCACATCATCCAGGAAACGGACACTCAACCAAACCATCTCCTTCATGGCGTCGAAGTTAACGGCCGGGATCCCATTATCTGCCGCAACAAACTTGGCCAGATTAATCGAACCCAGATTGCAGGCCTCAAGGGGAAGCAGCGGTTGTTCGCCGCAGGGATTCGTGCTCTCAATATCACCAAGCCCCGGGGTGGGATTATCCTCGTTAATTCGGTCCAAAAAAATCACCCCCGGATCCCCGTTTTCCCACGCCTGATGCACCAACGCCTGATACACATCCACGGCGTTCAGTTCACTGGTTCTTCTGTTCTCCCTGGGGTCTATGAGACCATATGCGCCACCCTCTTTTACCGCCTTCATGAAGGCTTCCGTGATACCCACAGAGATATTGAAGTTGTTCAATTCCCTATTGTTCTTCTTGCAACAGATGAATTCCGAAATATCCGGATGATCCACCCTGAGGATGGCCATGTTGGCACCTCTCCTCGTCCCACCTTGCTTGACCTGCTCAGTCGCTGTATTGAATATCTTCATGAAAGAGACAGGTCCTGAAGCGACACCTCCCGTTGTCCCAACTCGGCTACTCTTTGGCCTCAGCCGAGAAAAAGAGAAGCCTGTGCCTCCACCGGACTTGTGGATGAGAGCGGCATTCTTTAGGGCATCAAAGATGCCTTCCATGCTGTCTTCAACGGGAAGGACGAAGCAAGCGGCCAACTGCCCTAATCTTCGGCCCGCGTTCATCAGGGTGGGCGAGTTGGGAAGGAACTTGAACTCGGTCATCATTTTGTAGAAAACCTCTTCCACTTCCTTCACCCGGGACTCATCCCCATACTTCTCCTCCGCCTTGGCGATATGCCTTGCTATCCTTCTAAACATCTGGGTCGGTGTCTCTAAAGGAGTCCCATTGGCATCCTTCCTGAGATATCTTCTCTCCAGAACAGTTCTGGCATTTTCGGAAAGCTGGAGTTTCTCCTTGACGAACATGGAACTGTCCAGCTTTAGAGGGAAAGGTTTGGTCAACCCATATTCCAGGAGCTTGGTTTCGATGATCTTTTCCAAAAGGGGGATAGTGATGGTTTGGAGCTCCATTTTGCCGATATCTTCCCGTAGAGATCGGCTTATGGTCATGGCTCGATCGCCATCGATTTCATTCTCTTTGACAAGCAGATCTGAAAAGAGATGATCATCCCAGCCATAGGATGATAAATCGAATGAACCCTGTTCCGTAACGAGAATTTTTCCCCCTTGAGCCATATGCCCTCCCCAAATCTCTTCTTTTTGAAATGTGTTAGAATAAAAGGATCGGCCAACTCATGGTGATTGGATGGTGACCGGTACTACCTTGAAAATCAAGGTTCTTTCAGAAAAAGAATGACGAATAAAGACCGATACTTAGGGGACCCTTTATCCAGCGAGATTGTCTATTATATGGAAACGTGGTTATGTTAGAGCACAAGATATAGTGTTGTCAAAAGAAAAATGAACAGTTTCTCAAAAAGTCTATTTGTGAAAAATTTCTCGTTTAAACCTGAGCAAGTATCGTTGATGTCAAGAGGTGATTTTACGTTTAATTGAGGCAAATCCCTGCGACAAAAAAAGGAAGAATCTTTTACTCTTCCTGCAGCAATCGGCTCCTGGCTGTTGACAAAATCGGCCAGGCCTGTTAATTCAATCCATAATACTATCGTGAAAAGGAGAGCAACATGTCCGATCTTTTAGAGGTAACTGACGAAAATTTTGACGCAGAGATCGTAAATTCCGATGTACCAGCCATGGTAGACTTTTGGGCCGTATGGTGCGGTCCGTGCAAGATGGTCGGCCCGATCGTACAAGAATTGGCCGATGAATATAAAGGGAAAATAAAGGTGGCCAGGATGGATGTGGACCAAAACCGTGCAACCCCGGGGAAATTTGGTATTCGAAACATCCCCACCCTGATCTTCTTTAAAGGGGGGGAGGTCAGCCACACAATCGTTGGAGCACAGCCCAAAAATCATATCGAAGAAGAACTCAAAAAACTCTTGGCCGACTAATGCACGATCTGATTATCATAGGTGCCGGACCCGCAGGATTGACAGCCGGTCTTTACGCGGCAAGAGGCCGTCTAAATGCATTGCTCCTTGAAAGACTCGCCCCGGGAGGCCAGGTTCTGACCACGGATTGGGTGGAAAACTATCCTGGATTCCCTGAAGGAATCTCCGGGTTTGAATTGATGGAGAAAATGAAAACCCAGGCCGAGCATTTTGATCTGCCGATCAGAATGGAAGAAGTCATTGAGCTGGAACTCCGTCCGGAAAAGAAGGTGGTAATCACCCATAAGGAACGCCTAGAGGCAAAGGCCCTCATCCTGACCCTTGGGGCGACACCGAAGAAACTGGGCATTGAGGGTGAAGAACTTCTCATAGGCAAAGGGGTGTCCTACTGTGCCACATGTGACGGGCCCTTTTACAGGGACCAGGAAGTGGCCGTGATCGGTGGCGGAGATACGGCGCTGGAAGAAGCCCTCTTCTTGACCCGTTTTGCCGGCAGGATTCATCTCGCTCACCGTCGTGACAAACTGAGGGCCGTCAAGCTGCTCCAAGATCGAGCCATGGCCGAGGAAAAAATTGAATTCATATGGGATACGGTGCCTGTTAGAATTCTGGGAGAGAGGGGTGTGGAGGGAATTGAACTCAAGAACGTCAAGACCGGAGAAATCGCCCGCAAGGAAGTACAGGGTGTCTTTGTCTTCATCGGGACCCAGCCCAATACAGACGTGATCAACGGCATGGTCAAACAGGACGAAAACGGTTTTGTCATCACCGATGAAAAAATGGAAACGTCCATCCCCGGCGTCTTTGCCGCAGGGGATATTCGATCCAAGGTCTTGCGTCAGATCTCGACGGCTGTCGGGGACGGGGCTAATGCTGCATTCTTTGCCGAGAGGTTCATAGAGAATATGGAGTAAGTGGTTCTAATGCCCTGTGTTTCCAACAGGCTCCGAGAATAATCTGGAGAGTGCTGTGCAAAAAACATATCTCATTCTAGAATACATTTTCATAGGAATACTCTCGGTCTCCCTATTAGGGGGATGTTCGATCAGCGAATGGTTTGCCACGAAGGAGACACCAAAGACGGTGGCTGATCTGATGGACCAGGGAGAAGAACTCTTTGATCAAGGGCGCTATGCGGAGTCCGGCCAAGTATTTCAGGCAGTCATAGACCGCTATCCATACAGCGGGTATGCCGCGATGGCTGAGGTGATGCTGGCTGACGGACATTATGAGAGACAAGAGTTCGAAGATGCATACATTGTTTATGACGACTTTGAAAGGCTCCACCCCAAGAACGAGAGGATCCCTTATGTGATGTACCAAAAAGGAATGTGTGAGTTTGAGCAGGTCATTGCCATGGATAGGGAGCAGTCACATGCCGCCAGGGCCAGGAGAGACTTCGAACGGTTGATTCGGAAGTTCCCCGAAAATATCTATGCTGGCAAGGCTCAAAAGCACCTGAGGGAAGCTCTCATGTATCTGTCGGAATATGAATTGAGTGTGGGGCATTTCTACTTCAAAATGGGCGAGTACGAGGCGGCCCTGAACAGGTATACCCATCTCATCAAGTACTATCCTGATATGGGATACTATCACGAGGCCTTGGCGTATATCAGCAAGTGCCATGCAAAAATTGACCAAGAAAAGACTGCTGAAAAAAAAGAGCCCGGTATCCTGGAAAGACTGTGGCCATTGTAGAGGCCGTCAGGGTCTTTCCTCTTCAGCCACCATCTCGTAAACCGCTTCAAGGGCACTCTCCAGCTTCTCGGGGCTGCTCCCCCCGCCCTGTGCCATATCTGGACGGCCGCCCCCTTTGCCTCCCACAATGGTCGACAATCGGCTGATGATCTCCCCGGCCTTGAATCGGCCCATAAGATCCTTGGTGACCACGCAGATCAACATGGCCTTCCCCCCTTGTTTTGCCC
>CAZCCX010000159.1:0-5512 GCA_964497115.1 uncultured Desulfobacteraceae bacterium | reverse complement strand
GGTGAATATACTGCCCGGCATAGGCCATGTGCGTCGAAGAATCCTTCTGGAGGAGCTGAATATCTCCCTGGTGCGGGAGATCGCATCCATGGATATGGGGAGGCTGAAACTTCTCTTTGGCCGACAGGCCCTTGTCATCCATCAGAGGGCCCTCGGCATAGACCCCACACCGGTCTATCCCCCTCGCATCAGGCCCACCGTCGCCGAGGAGATCACCCTCTCTAAAGATGAAAATGATGATTATCATTTGCTGGGAATCCTGTATGGGTTGGTGGAAAAATGCGCCCGTCGGCTCAGGGACAGATCATCATTCCCCAGAAAAACCGGTTTGCTGCTTAGATATACGGATCAAGTAGAAATCATACGTCAGGTCAAACTCCCTTCTCCAAGTTTCTGGGATCTTGATCTTTACAAACATCTGGAGGAGGTCTTTTTCAAGGCCTGCCAACGCCGCATGCGTATCAGATTCATGAGGGTCTGGTTTCAAGATTTTTTGCCTGTTAATCCACAGCTCTCTCTCTTTACTGAAACAGCTTTCGATACAGAGAAGATGCCCCTCGTAACCCAGGCCCTGGATCGTATCAGGGAAAGACATGGCGATGAAGCGATAAGATATGGGCGAATTGTGTGATTGTATTTTTTATCTCTCACAGAGCTTGCAAAGTTCACAGAGTTTTCTCTTTTCTGGAGGAATTCATATGGAACTAAATCATCTGTCATCTCAGGTCATCAAGGCGGGTATCAATATTCATAAAGAATTGGGGCCAGGCCTATTAGAGTCTGTTTACCAACGTTGCATAGCTTAGGATAATCAACAATCGAACTAAAAAGAAAACATAAACCATCTCTGAGAACTCTGCGGGCTCTAGCGAATGAAATGAGCGAGCGAGATACCACTAAGCATTTTGTCCACCTCAACGTCCATTCTCACTATTCCAAGGGCTGGGGTATGGGCACCATTGAAGAACTCTGCCGCTCCGCCAAGGAACAGGGTATGGACAGACTGGCCCTGACCGATACTAACGGAGTTTACGGACTGGTCTTCTTTCTTCAGATCGCCAAGGAGGTGGGAATTCAACCCATTGTGGGAAGCGAGCTGGCCACCGAAGACCACCGGGCGGTCCTGCTGGCCAAAAACCATGAGGGATACGCCAATCTATGCCGGATCATATCCGACCGGCACTGCCACCAGGGTTTCGACCTCATCCCATCCTTAAAAGCAAGGCGTCAGGGACTCATCATCCTCTCAGATGACTTCAGGTTACTCAAGGCCCTTAAAAAGGAGAGCAAAGAGGATCTGTTTGTGGAGATGTCGCCGGGCTACAACATGCACAAATGCTACGCCTTCTCCCGCGAGAGCGAAATTCCTCCTCTGGCCACTAACAGGGTCTATCTCATCACAAAGGAGCAGTTTCGGCTTCATCAAATTCTTCGGGCCGTCGCTCTGAACACCAAGCTCTCCCGCCTCATTTACAGGGATACCTGCCGTCCGCACAATATTTTTAATTCGCCTCAGGACATGATGGATCAGTTTCCCCATGCCCCCCATGCAGTCCTCAACACCTTTGAGGTGGCAAATGCGTGTCTATCGGATTGGAATTTTTCCCAGATCATATTCCCCCATTTTGAGCGGATGACGGATGAAGAGGCCTATCAGCGTCTCTATCGAGCCACCATGGATGGATGCAGGTGGCGATATGGAACCATCACCCGGGTGGTGAGGCATCGTGTGGAACATGAAATGAAGATCATTAAAGAGAAAAACTTTGCTCACTATTTTTTGGTGGTGGCTGATCTGACCAAAAGGGCTGTTCGATCCTGTGGTCGAGGGAGTGCGGCCGCCTCTATTGTCTCATACGCCTTGGGGATCACCCATGTGGATCCTATAAAACACAATCTCTTCTTTGAGCGCTTTTTAAACTTGGGAAGAATGGATCCTCCGGACATTGATATAGACTTTGCATGGGATGAGCGGGATCAGATCATGGATTATGTCTTTGCCAAATACGGTAATCGCCGTGCCGCCATGGTGGCCAACCACAACACCTTTGGGGCCCGATCTGCCATTCGGGAAGTGGCAAAGGTCTTTGGCTTGACCGAGGCAGAGATCAACCGCGTGACCCACCGGATCGGTTTTGGATGGCGATTGAGACAAGTCTGGAGGGATCTGAAAAATCACCCAAAAATGAGAGACATCGAGTTTAAAAAACCCTGGGATGAGATTTTGCGTACGGCGACCCAGCTCGAGGATCACCTGAATCATCTTTCAGTCCACTGTGGAGGGCTGGTGGTGGTGCCTGATGAGATACGGCGCTACTGCCCTGTGGAAATCTCTGCTAGCGGGGTTCAGGTCCTTCAGTGGGAAAAGGATTCGGTGGAGGACAGCGGCTTGGTCAAGATCGATATCCTTGGCAATCGAAGCCTGGCCGTCATCCGGGACGCCCTGGCCCTGGTGGAGAAAAATAATGGACTCCGAATTGATTATGCAACCTGGAACCCTATTAATGACCCCAAGACCGTGGAGATTTTTTATCGGGGTGATACATTCGGGGTCTTCTATTTCGAAAGTCCGGCCACAAGACAGACCCTGGTCAAAGTCGCATCCGGGTTTACATTGGGGGAATATCTTCAAGGGGACCACTTCCACCTTAACGTGGTGGTTACCTCAATTATAAGGCCCGCTTCTAACCCGAGCATCAGGACATGGGTATCCAGGCTGCACGGCCGAGCCTGGGACCCGCACCACCCTCTTCTAAGGCCGGTCCTCGAAGAAACTCTTGGGGTCATGGTCTTTCAGGAACAGCTCAGCCAGGCGGCCATTTATCTGGCCGGATTTGATCCCGCAGAGGCAGACACCCTGCGAAAGGTGGTGAACAAAAAACACAAAGAGAAAAAACTGCGGGATTTTCAAACTCACTTTGAACGAGGTGCCCGAAAACGAGGTGTGAGCCGGAAAACAATAGAAGGGGTCTGGCAGATGATGATGGGCTTTGACGGCTACAGCTTCTGTAAGCCCCACTCAGCCAGCTACACGTTGGTGGCCTACAAATCCGCCTTTTTGAGAGCCCATTATCCGGCCGAGTTTATGGCCTCGGTCATCTCTAATGGAGGGGGGTATTACTCTCCTTTCGGGTATCTCTCAGAAGCAAGACGGATGGGGCTCAAAATCCAATCTCCCGATATCAACCAAAGTGAGATCAAGTATACGGGTAGGGACAAGGAAATCCGGGTCGGACTCATGCAGCTAAAGGACCTGACTCAAGAGGCCAAGGAAGCCATTATCCGTGAACGATCCAAACATGGTCCTTTTCTCTCGCTTGTGAATTTTCTGGAGCGAACAGAGTCACATCTCCACCTTCAAGATATCAGAGTCTTAATCAAGGCGGGCTGCTTTGACCGTATCGCCCACGGTATCCCCAGACCCGGCCTGGTATGGCAGGCCCTGGAGTTTTTTGACACCCCCACCCTCCCCTCTCCCTTAAATCTCCCTTTCCCGGATAAGATCGCTACGCAATTTTATACAACGCCCCTCCTTCAGAGGGGCTCAGAGCGGCAAAGCCGCATTAGTTACACCGACCCTCGGTCAAGTATGTACCCGGCTCAACTGTCGAAGATCCCCGCCCTCCGGGCGGGAAGTGGAAGGAGTCGGGGGAGGGAGAAATACGCCCGAAAATACGTCCCCGCCCCTTACCCGAAGAATACTATGCTTAGACATGAGACGGAGACCTTGGGTTTCCTCCTTTCCATCCATCCCCTTGAGCGCTACAATCACATCCTCAAAGGACTGGACTATGTCAAGGCCCGGGATCTTCAGGCCTGGGCAGGGAAAAGGGTCAGCACCGTCGGCTGGATGGTCACCGGAAAGACGGTCCGTACGAAAGATGGGGATTCCATGAAATTTGTCTCTTTTGAGGATCCCACCGGCATCTATGAGGCCGTGTTCTTCCCAAAGGTCTATCATCTATACTGCAACATGCTCAATGGATCACGGGCCTACATCATAAAAGGCAGGGTGGAAGAAGATTTCGGGGCCATCAATGTCCAGGTCAATTGGATAGGGTTTTTAGATAAGTTCAAGAAACGGGACTGCGCCCTTTCCCCGCGTCTGACAGGTTGTTACATGTAGACCCCGAGCCGCCGGAGTATGTCCAGGATTGGATGTCTCATCCGTTGACAAAGCCTTTTCCGGAATGACCGGTTTTTTGTTGAATATTTTTCAAAAGGATTTATCATTATAGAGAAAGAAATTTCCCGGCAATCAGATTAGACCGGTATGGGATAGGAGACGGAAGATGCCGATTTACGAATATAAATGCAACAAATGCGGATGTACATTTGAAAAGCTGGTCTTTAACTCAGATCAAGAGGAGGGATTTGTATGCCCCACCTGCGGGGATCAGGATACCTGCCAGCTCATGTCCTCTTTTTCCTGTGGATCTTCCTCTGGAGGTGGAAACCTGGGAGCCGGCGCGTCCCCGTCTTGTGCGTCCTCCTCCAGCGGCTTTTCCTGAGCCTCTTAGCCCAACACACAGCCGTGAGCTGTGAAAACGTCTTGTAGCCTTAGCAGGGCACCTTGGGGGGTTCAGTTCGGCCCTTGATAACAAACCGAATGGAAGTGACTCAAGACACAAAAGGACATAAAATGAACATTTGGTGGCTATTATTCATCATTGTGATTTGGGTTGCACTACAGGTATATATCTTGCCTAAACTGGGGATTTCCACTTGAATGAGGGATAGTTGCCAGTTGGGCGATACGCAAGAAGAGAAGGCGGCGAGCGAGAAAAGGATGGAGACTTAAACCGCCCCACACAATCTAAGCCTTCTTCTCTTTCCTAATCACCCGGACATCGCTGATCCGGGTGGATGGATACTGCCCTCCTTCATCCTTCTCCAGATACTTGACCATATCCCATAGGGTATTCAGGGCCATGGTGACCCCCACAAGAGCCTCCATCTCGACCCCAGTCCTTGCCTGCGCACTAACCACGCACCGCGCCTCAATGACGTCTTTTGAGACTTGAAAATTCACTCCAACCGTATCCAAAGGGATCTGATGACAGTGGGGAATCAGGAGATGGGTCTGCTTCGCGGCGTTCATGGCCGCAACCTCCGCAATGAGCAGTGGATCCCCCTTCTTGATCCTGCCGGCCTTTATCTCTGCAATCGTCTTCTCGGACAAAAAGATTCTTCCCGCTGCCTCTGCCTTACGGCGAATAATAGGCTTTTCAGTCACATCAACCATTCCCATATTTCTTCCCTCTCTCCCTTCACTAAATTCGTCTTGCAGAAAAGACTATTTGACAGGATAACAGGACAGACATGATTAGTATCAAAGATATACATTCTGAGCAATCCGGTTGATCCTGTTAATCCCGTCAAGAATTGAGAAGCCCTAGTGTTGTGTCCCAGAAATAACTTGCATTATTCTGGCCAGATCGTATCGCACGTGATTGCGGGGCATGGGGGTCTGTTTTCAGTTTCACCACCATCACTCCAGAGGTCGTGGAAC
>CAZCCX010000158.1:0-5525 GCA_964497115.1 uncultured Desulfobacteraceae bacterium | reverse complement strand
GATTATCCTGGAATTCACATTTGGTGATTTCCAGAAATAGTCTCAAATTACACCAAGACCCTTGCTATTATTGCTTTTTAGACCCTCTTGTCATGTTTTTATACAACGATAGGGTAGACAGACAATGAAACCTACAATAGCCATGTGTAACATCTTCCCGACCGCCACCGAAATCCGGGAGTTTGCCTATGAATACGCTTTTTCAGGCATTGATTGGTCTTTTGAAATGGAGTCAATACCCAAGACGCCTTCGGAAGAATCAAGGTGGGTTCTAGAACTGCTGAGCCTAAGCCCTCTGGAGGTCCGTTATCACTGCCCCTTTTATCAGATAGACCTTGGGCATAACGACACGTCAGAGGCAAAGGCCGCCGAGTTACTCTTTCAACGTATCATCGGGCTTGTGTCCAGAGCAGGAGGAAGATATCTATCTATTCACATCGGTCTTGGTCGTAATTCCACCGAGGCTCTGTCGTGGGACACAACTGTTGACAATCTACGACGCTTGGTTCAATACGGGGCAGAAAGACACATCAGGATTTGTCTGGAGAATCTCGCCTGGGGATGGACAAGCAAGCCAAACCTCTTTGAAAAACTCATTCGAAAAAGCGGTGCCAGTGTAACCCTTGACATTGGTCACGCCGAAGCGTGCGAGTCCGTTCAAAGCCAGCAGTATGAGATCCAAGATTTTGTCACGCCTCATCCTGAACGTGTCAGGAATGCCCATCTCTATCACACTGAGATATCTGGAGTCGGCCATATACCGCCGAATACGCTGACAGACATCGAAGACCGCCTTACTCTTCTTGAAAAGATAGGATGTGATTGGTGGGCCGTAGAGATAAAGGATGTTGAAGGGCTATTGAAGACTAAAGAAATCGTTGATGAATACTTAGTTGAAATAAATCGGAGAAGCCACCAGTTGGCAAAGGCATCATAGAATGAAAATCATCCTTGTCCTGCTGGATGGACTTGGCGATCGGTCTTACAGGGTCCTCCAAGACCTTACTCCCCTCCAAGCGGCATTCACCCCAAATCTGGACCGCTTGGCACGGATTGGCAGCAATGGTCTCTTTCACGCCGCCTGCTTGGGTCAATGCCTTCCTAGTGAAACGGCCCATTACCTCCTCTTTGGATATGATCTGGAAGATTTCCCTGGGAGAGGACTTCTGGAGGCCGTAGGCGACAATGTCCCTTTTGACGACCAAGATGTCCTCTGTCTATCCCATCTCTCCGGCGTGACTTGGCAGGACGACATCCCGATCCTTAGCCATGGTCGTAAAGATATTCCAGGGAACGCCGAAGAGATAGGCCGGATATTCGATGCCATATCACCCTATGTGACACACGGCATCGAATTCCAACTCCACCAGACCCGCCGGAACGATGCCATCCTGGTGATGAAGGGAGAGGTATCCCCCTATGTGTCTGATTCTGATCCCATGACCCTGGGTAAGCCCGTGGCAAAAATAGAGCCTCTTGCCGACAATCCGGAATCCGAAAAGGCAGGAAAGACGGCCCAGGCCGTAAACACCTACTTGTCCTACTGTCACAAAACCTTGATAAACCACTCACCGGCCAATTTTCTTACCACCCAACGCTGCGGCCGACGAGTGGAACAGCGCAAATTCAATGACCAGTGGGGTCTTAACGGGTTGTTGATCGCATCTGAATCGATGTACATCGGACTAGCCCGTGAATTGGGGCTTACCGCTTTTCGGGTGAAAAACAGTGATGATCCTGGGCAAGATCTGCGGGAACGTATTCGATTGGCGCTGGAAGATCCTGAACACGACTTTATCCATGTTCACACAAAGGACATCGATGAAGCGGCCCATACCGGCGACCCGGAAAAGAAAAAGAATGTGATAAGTGCTCTGGATTGCGGTCTGGATGAATTGCTTAGGGCGGTGGAAAACAGGAATGACCTCCTTGTTGTGGTCACTGCGGATCATTCTACGCCGAGCATATCCCCTCTCATCCATTCAGGCGAACCGGTCCCCGTCGTCCTGATCGGGCCGAATGTACGCCGTGACAAAGTGGAGGTTTTTGACGAAATAAGTGCTGCGGAAGGATGTCTTGGTCTGATCCGGGGGCGGGAATTGGCATACATGATTCTAAATTACTCTGATCGCGCCGTGTTGTTTGGACACCAACTGGGGCGTAATAAACGACCCTATTTTCCAGACTCATATGAGCCCTTTAAACTCATCTAACCGCCCGTTCCTTCCCCGCTTACTCCCAACTCTTCCATGATCAGATCATGGATTCGGGGTCTGAAGGCCCTGATCTTTTCATTGTCATCGGTCGTCAGGGTTCGGTTCGTCAAAAAAACCACGACCATATCCTTTTCAAGATCCATCCATACAGATGTGCCGGTGAACCCCAGGTGCCCCACGCTCTTGGGGGAAAAGTACTTTCCTGAGCTTGAATTCTCAGGTGAAGGCGTATCCCAGCCAAGGGCCCACGTGCAGCCCTCTACAATATCCTGCCGACGAAAAAACTCTCTTACTATTTCCGGGCTCAAAAAATCATCTCTCTTTCCATAGTAGTGGTCCCTCAGAAGCGCGACAAGAGCATAAAGGTCCTCTGCGGTCGCGAACAATCCGGCGTGACCAGAATAGCCGCTCAAAGCATAGGCCACATCATCCTCTACCTCACCCCGAATGATCCTGTTTCGCAAAGGACAATCCTTGGTTGCCGCAAACATGGCTTTATCAAATCCTGTGGGAAGCTCGCCTGTGTAGATGAAGGTCCTTTTCAAAGACATCGGCTTATAAAAATGATCATCTGGAAATCGGTGCATGGGCATTCCGGAGACCTCTTCAATGATCCATTCCAGGATCATAAACCCCCAATCGGTGTAGAGGCATTCTTTTCCTGGCGAGTAAGCCAACGGCTCTTCAAGAATCCTTCTTCTTAGTATCCTTCTCCGCTCCCCTACCTTTTCCTTCACCAGATCGGAATATAGAGGCTTCCAGGCCGCAAACCCTGCACTGTGGTTCAGTAACAGGCGGGGAGTAAGGCTTCCCTTTTCCTTGAGAGAACCACTCCCTATAATCTCCGATAAAGATTGATCCAGGAAGATTTTCCCCTGATCAACCAACTTCATGATAGCCAAAGTGGTGGCAAGGGGTTTTGTCAAAGAAGCGAGATCAAAGATCGTCTCCTTGGTCATGGGTTCTTGTTTCGGCTTCACGGAACGCAGCCCGACTTCTTGATGGATGACGATCTCCTCCTCTTGAGCCACAAGCAACACCGCGCCAGGAAAGGCCCCTTCAAGAAGCCCCTGCTCCAAAATCTCCTTTAAGTTCCTCAATGTGTCTCTATTCCTACCCACGCTCGCATCCAGATCATCACAACTCACTGTTTCTCTTGAAAAATGGCTTGATTTCGATATTTTAGACTCATATAATCAAATTTAAAAAAAATGAACCATGCTTTACAGTTTTTGCCATCAATACCATAATATTCGAAAGCTCTACCACTCTATAGGCATGGTATCAAATAATTTCTTGCCTCATTGACATTGTAGATGATTTCTCCAGAGCCGAACATGACAAAATCCTATCTGACATGGCAGCCCTTCGGTGAGTTCCAGCTGATGCTTTCACAGAGTTCTGGGTGAAGACATTCAATGAAGCTCCCCGTAGCAAGCTACGGGGTATCGAAGCGGAATTCGCCGAAGCCAACCCGCCTTCGCACAAGGCTTCGGCGGGTCACCTCGCCATTCCTCCCTGCAGCAAGCTGCAGGGTATCCTGGCGAAGGCGAATGAAAGATGCCTGCGGATCTTCAAGACTGTGGAGGAAAACACGGCTTACGTTTGTGGAGAATTGAATATCAATCCCAGCCACAAAAAGATCAGGGCAGCAGCGAAAATCAGAGCTGACGATACAACACCTTCATTCATTGTCAAGAATGGACCCACCCACACCTTGACTTCCATCAGACATCTTGGTCTCAAGACGGGATTAACCAGTGATTGTTTCCCTGGAGTCTCAAAAATATGGGATGGTACTCCTTTTTCCTTTTGTCTTAAGAGTATTTGGAGGGCTTTCCAATGACCAAAAAACCAACCTACAAAGAGCTTAAGAAAAAGAACAGCCTGCTTGAAAAGCAGGCTGTTGAACACAGGCAAATTGAAGAGGCACTGCCAGAGAGTGAGGAACGATTTCGCCCTCTTTTTCAAACAGCCAG
Organism: uncultured Desulfobacteraceae bacterium; assembly: GCA_964497115.1. Lineage (GTDB taxonomy): Bacteria > Desulfobacterota > DSM-4660 > Desulfatiglandales > HGW-15 > JAFGFY01. The sequence continues at coordinate 1,330 of CAZCCX010000158.1, read as the reverse complement.
TAGTGTAATCCTTTATCTGTCACCTGAGCACCGAATCATAGAATTTAATCCTGAAGCAGAACGATTCTATGGTTTAAGACGAGAGGATGTACTTGGGAAAGACTATCTTGAGTTATTCATTCCTAAGGAGGAACGGGATGCTGTTGCCGCTGATATTAAAAAGGTTCTGGCAGGTAAGCCAACCAGAGGTTTTGAAAATCGGGTCGTCGCGCACGACGGGACTGAACACGTATTTATTTGGGATGTCAACCGGTTACTCGACGCCAAGGGCGATTCGAGAGGAGTCGTAGCTGTAGGCCAAGATATTACAGAGCGCAAGAAAGCCGAGAGGGCGCTGCAGGAGAACGAAAAGCTCTACAGGCTGCTTGCTGAAAATATCGATGACGTTATCTGGAGATCAGATCTGGCACTTGATTGGGAGTATATTAGTCCCTCTGTTGGGAGGCTTACAGGCTTCACCAGCGAAGAGGCGATGAACATGCCAATAGAGGAAAAGTTGACTCCTTCTTCCTTGGAGAAAGTAACGAATCTCCGTCAAGAAGTACTTGACGACTTGAAGACAAATCCAAATCAAGACCTGTCAAAGCAGCTGGAAGTTGAGTATCACTGTAAGGATGGGTCGACCGTCTGGACTGAGGTCAACGTGAAGATCGAGTTTGACGAAGAAGGTAATCCTAAAGGGTTTCTTGGTGTTACCCGTAATATCACCGATCGCAAAATAGCAGAAGAAGAAAAAGTGAAGCTTGAATCACAGCTCCGGGAAGCCCGGAAGATGGAGGTCATTGGAACGCTTGCAGGAGGAGTAGCCCATAATCTTAACAACGTATTGTCCGGTATTGTCGCTTATCCTGATTTGATGTTAATGAAACTCCCCGGCAAGAGTCCTTTGAGGAAGTTCGTTTTAGCTATGCAAGATTCGGCGGAAAAGGCTGCTGCTATTGTTCAAGACTTACTGACCCTGGCAAGAAGAAGCGTAGCCACTTATGAAAGAGTCAACTTAAATGCGGTCGTTTCTGAATACCTGGAAAGCCCTGAATATATGAAGATAAAATCATTCTATTCTGATGTTGAAGTGAAGACCAATCTCAAGACAGATCTGCTGGGTATTTTAGGCTCTCCTGTCCATCTCTCGAAGACTGTTATGAACTTAATCTCCAACGCGGCCGAGGCTATAACAGATAAGGGAAAGATCCTCATAGCGACAGAGAACAAGTATATTTCCAACTCAACAAGCAACTGTGAAAACGTGGAGGAAGACGAGTATGTCGCTCTTACGGTCACTGATACCGGATCAGGAATGACTTCGGAAGACCGGAAAAGGATATTTGAG
>CAZCCX010000157.1:3603-5542 GCA_964497115.1 uncultured Desulfobacteraceae bacterium | reverse complement strand
ATATGCAGCCCTTCCCGGGCGGAGCCGGCCGCCACGACCCTGTTTCCTTTACTCAAGAATACCTCTAGCAAGATTCTATTCAGAATCTCTTCAGATTCAATAATGAGAATGTGGGCATGTTTTGCTCTCTTTTTAGAAACCCGACTCTTTGATGCCTGATCTACCCTCGCAGTGGGAAATCTGACGGCAAATGTGGTCCCTTGGTCTTTTTCCGAGGTGAACTCCATTTCTCCCTTATACCTTTCGACGACGGCATAGGATAGGCTGAGCCCCAGACCAAGCCTATCTTTCCCTTTGGTGGTAAAAAAGGGATCCAATATCCTGTCTTTGATGGTTTCGGAGATCCCGACCCCGCTATCCTGGACATAGATATGGGCATATCCGGCATTCTCTTCTATCGTGACATAGAGATCTCCTCCCCGGGGCATAGCCTCCACAGCGTTGAGGATCAAACTGGCCATGAGATCCCGAATTTCACCTGAATCTCCTTGAATCGGAGGGACAGACCTGAGGTAAGTCTTCAGATTGATTTCTTGCTCGTGCGTCTCAATAAACTCCTTCATTATCGGATTGACAACTGAAATGGCTGCCTTTACTGCCTTTCTCAAATCAACAAGGTCATCCCCCGCGGGATCATCCTTTGACACTGAAAGACTTTTCAATTTTCCTATGGTATGCAGCGAGTCCTTTGACACAGACTCGATATGTTCCAGTGTTTTTGTCAAGGCCGCAGGTTCAGAGTCCACCATTTCTTTGATTTGCCGAATGTCTCTACTCACAACCACGGCATCTTGACTCAGCTTGCTGGTTAGTCCCGAAACCATGGTCATAAGGGCTTCCCTTTTTTTGGACTCGATCTGTTCCCTTTCCTCTCTTTTCCTCTTTTCAAGCAAGGTCAGGTTTGTAACAAAGGCCCTTCGCCCATTATGTCTGATCTTTCTAACCCTTGCCTCAAAACATCTCCTCTCCCCGACCTTTGTGAGCAGGTCCAATTCGTATTGTGACGGAACCCTCTTCCCTGAAAGCCGTTTGTCGTGCAGATCTCTCACCTTCTTCTTTAAGTCCGGGGGGACAAAATCCAGTAGGCTATGACCTACGACCTCCTCCGAGGCATAAGCCAAGTCTTCAAGGAACTCCCTGTTGGCAGCAACTATTCTCCCTTCTTGCTCGAGAAGGATTCCAGCGGGAAGGGAATCAAGCAATCTGTCTCTACCTCTCAACTCCTTCTGGAGATCATTATTCTCTCTCTTCGAGGAGACGAGTTTTTCTTTGAGTGCCTGATTCTCAGTCTTGAGTCTCTCAAACCTCTCTCGCCAGTAATTGTTTCGCGCCTTCTCCATAATGCCTCTCCTCTCCTGTCCTGCTCATACAGGAGACTTTGATGAGAATAGAGGGCTCATCATTGCTGTCCAAGAATAATCTAAAACTTGATCTTGTGCAGCAGCCACTCCTTTGGAGATGATCCAAAGGTAAGGACGGTCGATTACTCCAGAATGGGCTTGATGCCCATAGATATATGCCGTATCATACCCCCGACAATTATGATAACCTGCCCACATCCGTTGGCCTTTGTCAATAGGGTCCTATACTTTTTTGGCTCTCCCGGATTAGGGATTTGTGGATGAAAAGGGGCTTGACATTGAATCGAAGAAAGGCGGTGAGGTCTTTTCGGAGTGACCGGTGGCCTGCGACGAGTTCAGGCGAGTTGGAGGCCTCACCCGTCCGTAACTGGGTTAGACGACCAGGCCGAAAGCCTCTGAACCGAAGAAAAGACTTCGCCACCTTTCTCGATAACCCCCTTCGGTCGGAAACTGATATAAAATGACAATGATAATTACTTGACAAACAGGTCAGGTGCGAACGGTTTTAGAGTCAAAGAGAGGGGTTAACGTGACTGACAATTCACCTTTTGTTCAACTGCACGTGCATACAGAATACA
>CAZCCX010000157.1:0-3503 GCA_964497115.1 uncultured Desulfobacteraceae bacterium | reverse complement strand
GTTAACGTGACTGACAATTCACCTTTTGTTCAACTGCACGTGCATACAGAATACAGCCTGTTAGACGGCGCGATTAGGATCAAACAGCTCCTGGAAAAGGCCAAAGGTTTTGGCATGGACGCCGTAGCCATTACCGATCATGGGAATATGTTCGGTGCGGTGCAGCTTTTTGATCAGGCCTCAAAGATCGGAATTCAACCTATTTTGGGCTGTGAGGTCTATGTCGCTCCCGGCCATCGCAAGGACCGGGCCCCGTCACCGGATGGCGGCCCCAACGCTCACCACCTTGTCCTTTTGGTGATGAACCAGGAAGGATACAAGAATCTAAGCCGACTCGTGACCCTTGGCCATTTGGAGGGATTTTACTACCATCCCCGGATCGATAAAGAGCTTCTGAGAGAGTACAACGGAGGTCTGATCGCCCTGTCTGCCTGTCTTAAAGGGACCGTCCCCTATCTCATTAACTCCGGCCGCGTCGAAGAGGCCAAGCAAGAGGCCATGGAGTTGGCCTCCATCTTTGACAACAACCGTTTTTACCTCGAAGTTCAGGCCAACACCATGCCTGAACAGACCAGAGTAAACAGTGTTCTCCAAGAACTCTCCCGTGAACTCTCCATCCCCCCGGTAGCCACAAACGATTGTCACTACCTCAACAGAGAGGATTCAGAGGCCCATGATGTCCTCCTCTGTATTCAGACAGGCAAAATGGTGAATGACCCTAATCGTATGAGATTTTCCACCAACGAGCTGTTCTTCAAATCCCGGGCAGAGATGGTCGATTCCCTCGGTGCAGGGGACTACAGTGAAGCCCTTGGCAATACCATGGACATCGCTCGTCGCTGCGAATATGAGATGGAATTCGGCCAATACAAGTACCCGGTATTTACTGCCTCCAAGGAAAAAGGTCTTGATGATATGCTTTCGGAAGAGGCCCGAAAAGGTCTCAAAGAACGGCTCGCCCAGTTTGAAGAGGCACATGGAGCCGGTCTTTCACCGGAATTGCTGAAGGAATATGAGGAAAGACTCGCCTTTGAGCTGGATGTCATTACAGATATGGGGTTTTCAGGCTACTTTCTGATCGTGGCGGATTTTGTTGATTACGCTCAGCGCTCGAATATTCCCGTGGGCCCGGGGCGAGGATCAGCGGCCGGCTCCCTGGTGGCCTATGTTCTCCGCATCACCAATATAGATCCGATTAAATATGGACTCCTCTTCGAAAGGTTCCTCAATCCCGGGCGTATCAGCATGCCTGACATTGATATTGATTTCTGTATCAACGGCAGAGATGACGTCATCAGATATGTCACCGAAAAATACGGCAGGGAAAACGTGAGCCAGATCATTACGTTCGGCACGATGAAGGCAAAGGCAGTCATAAGAGATGTGGGACGCACCCTGGGTATCCCTTACGCCGAGGTGGACAAGATTGCAAAACTGGTCCCCGAAGGCCCAAAAATAAGCCTGGAAAAGGCTATTGAGGAAGAGCCCGCCCTAAAGAAAATGGAACAGGGCCAGGAGAACGAAAAAAAACTCCTGAAGATCTCCCGATCCCTTGAAGGCCTCTCAAGGCACGCCTCCACCCATGCCTCCGGCGTGGTGATTTCAGATAGACCCCTTGTGGAGTATCTCCCCCTTTTTAAGGGGACAAACGACGAGGTCATGACCCAGTTTACCATGTCTCAAATCGAGCAACTGGGTCTGATCAAATTCGATTTCCTGGGTTTAAAGACCCTGACGGTCATAAGACAGGCATTGAACCTCATTCAGGCCTCTTCCGGCCGGGAAATCGACATCGACAAAATACCCCTGGACGATGATTCCACATATCGCCTCTGCCAGGAAGGAAAGACCACCGGTGTCTTCCAATTGGAAAGTTCAGGCATGAAGGAACTCCTCAGAAGGCTGAAACCGGGGGTCTTTGAGGACTTGGTGGCCTTGGTGGCCTTGTACAGACCCGGACCCCTGGGAAGCAATATGGTGGATGACTTCATACAGGGTAAACATGGCTTCACCAAGATCAAATATTCATTCCCGGAACTTGAGCCGATCCTAAAAGAGACCTACGGTGTGATCCTCTACCAGGAACAGGTGATGAAGATCGCCCAGGTCCTGGCCAGTTATTCCCTGGCCGAAGCCGATGAACTGAGAAAGGCCATTGGGAAAAAGAAGCTGAGCGTGATGGCCAATCATAAGGCCCGATTTTTAGAGGGCGCCGTTCAGAAAGGGCTGAATCGGAAAAAGGCCGAGCGGATCTTCGATCTCATAGAAAAATTCGGGGGTTATGGTTTTAATAAATCCCATTCTGTGGCCTACGCCTTGATTGCCTACCAAACTGCCTACCTCAAAGCCCACTTCCCAGTCCAGTTCATGGCTGCTCTGTTGACCCAGGATATGGGGAACCAAGACAAGACCATAAAGAATATTGCGGAATGCCGTGACATGGGCATTGAGATCTTGCCCCCGGATCTCAATGAAAGCCAGGCGGATTTTGCCGTGAAAGAAGGAGCCATCCGTTTCGGGCTGGCCGCGGTAAAAAATGTGGGTTTGAAGGCCGTGGAGTCCATCATCGAAGAGCGGGCACAGGGCGGGGCTTTTGAGGATCTGCTGGACTTTTGTCAGAGAGTGGACGGATCAAAAGTCAATCGCCGAGTACTCGAAGGCCTTATCCAGTGCGGGGCTTTTGATTTTACGGGCATTCATAGGGCCAGACTTTATGGAGCCCTTGATGAGGTCATTGGATTTTGTGGGGCCTTTCAGGATCCGAATCAACTGAATATGTTCGCATCACTCAGTGGAAATGCAGGGGATCGCGGCCTTCTTGTGCTTCCAGAGGTAGAGGAGTGGGATGAAAAGGAAAAATTGAGGAAAGAAAAGGAGGCATTGGGGTTCTACATCACCGGACATCCCCTGGAAAGATTTGAGACAGAGGTAAAAGGATATGCCACCTGTGCCATTGAGGGGCTTACGAATGTGAGGGACAAGTCTGAGGTAAAAGTCGCCGGTGTCATAGAGAACCTCAAGATCAAAAGGACCAAGCGAGGGGATAAGATGGCCATCTTGAGCCTTGAAGATCCCACAGGTTCCACGGAAGTTGTGGTATTTCCAAACACGTTTGAGAGTTATGCGCATCTTCTTAAGGGCGACGAGCCCTTGCTCGTCAGTGGAAGTGCCGAAGTGGAGGGTGGCTCTGCCAAGATTATTGCCCAGGAAATCGAGTCCATGGAAACAGTGCATCAGAGGGCGGTAAAGGCGATTGAGCTTCATCTTCATCCACAGAATATGTCGAGAACGTTACTGGAAAATATTCGGGATGTCTTTTTTAGATATCCGGGTGAATGTGCCGTATTTTTCAGAGTTGACACGGGGGAAGAGAAGGAGGTTGTCATCCAGGCGCACAAGCACTATAGAATCTCACCCTGTGATGAAGTCAGAAAAGAAATTGAAGCCCTCACGAGTGAAAAAGTCATTTGCAGATATGGAAGGTAGAACTGAGTGAACACCCC
>CAZCCX010000156.1:0-5579 GCA_964497115.1 uncultured Desulfobacteraceae bacterium | reverse complement strand
GAACAGGCGAACCCGCTTTACCTAAGTATTTCAAACCTTCAGAGCAGGATCAAACTGTTCTGATCACGCCCGTCGATGAACCCACCACGCGGGGAACGATGTGGCTTTGTAGGACCAATTTAATTTGGGGGTATTTAAGTTAATGGAAAAAGGAACAGATGAAATGACAGAAAACGGATTCTCCGCAACCGAAGAAGACCTTCAGGGCAGCAACCAGTTTATGGAACTGTTCGAAGAAAGCCTGAAAAGTATCCAAACTGGAAAGGTCGCCAAAGGAGAAATCGTTAAAATAGACAAGGAATTTGTCCTGGTTGACATCGGTTATAAATCAGAAGGCCAAATTCGCCTCTCCGAGTTTGTTGATTTGGAAGGCAACATGACTGCAAAGGTCGGAGAAAAGGTAGATGTCCTTGTAGTCAGTATAGAGGACAAAGAGGGTCGCGTGATTCTCTCTAAGGAAAGGGCCGCCAGAGTCCAGGTATGGGATGTGATAGAGGAAGCCTACAAGAATCACGGGACCGTCCGAGGCAAGATCATTTCTCAAATGAAAGGGGGTCTCTCGGTAGACATAGGCATACAGGCCTTCTTGCCTAGATCTCAGGCTGATCTAAGGCCCGTCAGAGATCTGGATACCTTGATTGGAACAGAGCATGATTTCAGGATCGTCAAATATGAAAGGCACCAGGGGAATGTCGTCCTATCTCGCCGGGCAGCCTTGGAGGCAGAGAGAAAGGCCCTAAGGGAAGAAACTCTCAAACGTCTGGAAAATGGTGCGGTTGTTGAAGGGATTGTCAGCAATATCAGAGACTATGGTCTGTTTATTGATCTCGAGGGAATTGACGGTCTTGTTCACATTACGGACCTGTCTTGGGGCAAGGTTGGACATCCCTCAGACAGATATCAGATTGGGGATAAGATCACAGTAAAGGTCTTGAATTTTGACAGAGAGAAAGAGAGGGTTTCTCTGGGCATCAAACAGTTGACACCCGATCCATGGAGCAAAACTCTGGAAAGCTACCCCGTGGGAACCAAGATTTCGGGTCGCGTCGAAAGCCTGAAAGAATATGGTGCCTTTGTGGAACTGGAAGAAGGGATAAGGGGGCTGATTCATGTGTCTGAACTCGCTTGGACCGGCAAGGTCAAGCACCCTTCTCAGATATTGAACGTCGGCGAAACCGTGGAAGTTGTTGTCCTAAACCTGGATGCAGCAAAAAAACGGATTTCCCTGAGTTTGAAGCAGCTTGAGCCGAACCCTTGGGACAGCATTGCTGATAAATACCCTCGAGGAGCCATTATTGAGGGAAAGGTAAAAGACATCACAAAGTTCGGTATTTTTGTCGGCATTGATGAAGATATTGACGCACTTGTCCATATATCTGATATTTCATGGACCAAAAAAATAAACCACCCTTCGGAACTATACAAGAAAGGTGATCTCGTTCAGGCGGTCATTCTAGACATTGACCAGGAAAATCAACGTTTCTCGCTGGGAATCAAGCAACTGACGCCGGACCCCTGGGAGCTGATTCCCGAAAAATACAAACGTGGGACCCGTGTGAACGGCAAGGTGACGAGTATCACCGATTTCGGCATCTTTGTGGAACTGGAAGAAGGTATTGAAGGTCTGATTCATATCTCCCAAATACCCAAGGCTAAAGATGATAATCCCTTGAATAATTTTCAGATCAAGGATGAAATACAGGCCGAGGTTGTAAACGTCTCACAAGAAGAAAAAAAGATCGGCCTTTCGATTCGAAAACTGCGCGAAAATACTGAAAGAGATCTTCACAACGGTTATGTGCAGAATCCGCAACAAGCCACATCTAATTTAGGGGACCTTTTGAAGGAAAAAATGATGGAAGTCCCCAGTGAGGAAGATTAGCCCCCTGCCTGTTGATAATGAAACAGACGCCATATATCGTGACCCTTATCACTTTGGCAGCAGGAATTATCCTTACACCTCCGGCTGTAGACGCACAGCAGATTTCCTCATCTCGTGCCTACACAGGGCATGAAACGGATCTGGATGCGACCAACTTTGCCGGCACCTACCCGTCAATCATTGGAACACGCTTGGACGACTGTCAGACATGCCACAGGGCCGGGATTGAAGGCACGGACACTGCGCAAGTCTACAATGGGTGCGGATATTGCCATCTGATTCCGTTTCCGGAGAAAAGTTATCTGACTGGCGTACCCAAGAACTTCGGGAATACCCTCAATGCTTACGGCAGGGCCTATAATCACGCAGGAAGAACGAAGGCAGCGCTAAGGGCCATTGAAAACCGGGATACGGATGGAGATGGCTACACCAATAGGAAAGAAATAGCCGATCTAAGATATCCGGGTGATGCAACCAGCAAACCGGGGCAACCCCTCACCCCTTTTCTTTCAATTGAATGGGATTCCATCATCAGTCTGCCAGCCCATGAGCAATCTTTACTTATTAATACCAACAAACAACAATTTGACGATTATGTACTTTTTTCCGGCGTAAAAGTGAAAGAAGTCCTTGATGCCGCGGGAGCCGATCTCGAACGGGCAACTGGGATTACGGTATTCGCTCCTGACGGATACAGCCAGGATTTCAATCTTGAAGAGATCTTGTACGAGTTTCCTCGCGGAACATTCTATCATGTCCCAGACTTTGACGACCCTGAGCAAAGATTCGTCACCTACCCTTCTCCTCTCCCAAAGGGATGGAAGGATAGAGAAAAGATCCCTGACCCCCTTTGGCTGATGATTGCCCATAGTCGCGAAGGAGAGATTCTCCGTCCTGCACATTATGAAGCAGACACAGGGAGGCTTTCCGGCGCAGGCCCTTATCGGATGATCGCCCCCCAGAACCGGCCTGGTAGACCGGATCGAGGATCAAAATCAAAACGCTACAAAGACCGATGGGATTTCGACGAGTCTCTTGATCATAATGCGGGGAAAGGAGTCAGGGGCGTGTGTGTGATCCGCATCAACCCTGTTCCGGAGGGGTATGAAGAATATGATTGGAGAAACGGCTGGTCGTTGGTCCAAGACAAGAAGATTGTTGTTTACGGCCATTCTGTTGAGGAGTGAATCAGTTCTTCTGACGCATCCGGATAGCGGTGGGGGTCACTTCAAGCAGTTCATCATCATTGATGAAAGCGATGCAATCCTCAAGGCTCAGGCGACGGGGCGGCGTAAGGATAACATTTTCATCCGAGCCCGCAGCACGAATATTGGTCAGCTTTTTGCCTTTGGCCGGATTGACCACCAGGTCCCCCGCCCGGCAATGCTCACCGATGATCTGGCCGCCGTAAACCTTGACCCCAGGCCCCAGAAACAGGCGTCCTCGCTCCTGGAGATTGAAGAGGGCATAGGCCACAGTGGTACAGGCTTCTTTGGCCACAAGCGCACCACTGATGCGGTTTGATATTTCACCGGCAAAGGGGCCGTAACCGGCAAAGACATAGTTCATCACGCCCATGCCCTTGGTATCGGTAAGAAATTCGTTGCGGAAGCCGATAAGCCCACGGGTTGGGACCTTATAGACCAATCGGATCATATCGTTCCGCCGAGTCATCTCCAGCATCTCTGCTTTCAGTATACCCAGCTTTTCTATGACCGTTCCATGATACGACCCATCCACATCCAGAGTCAGCTCCTCGTAGGGTTCCTGCAATTGACCATTTACTTCCTTCATGATGACCTGGGGTCGACTCACCTGAAACTCGTATCCTTCACGCCTCATCTTTTCCATAAGAATCGAAAGGTGCAGTTCTCCACGTCCCGAAACCGCAAATCCGGCGCCGGCTCCCAGGGGTTCCACCACCAGGGCCACATCCGCCAAAGTCTCCCGGTAAAGGCGTCGCTCCAACTCACGGGAGTTCACAAATTTACCCTCCTGCCCCGCAAAGGGAGAATCGTTGGGCCTAAAATGCATCGATAAGGTGGGGGGATCGATATGGATGAATGGCAGGGGCCGTGGATCGTCCGGACTTGTAAAGGTCACGCCCACAGTGATGTCGTCCATGCCCGCTACAGCCACTATTTCTCCTGAACAGGCAGTATCGATGGGGACCTTTCCGTCACGCTCAAATCGAAATATCTTGGTAATGCGAGACGGCGTCAGACTGCCGTCCCGTTTGGCCACCGCAACACTTTGATTGATACTGATGGTGCCGTTGATCACCTTGCCGATGCCAAGCTTGCCCAGATAAGCGGAGTAATCAATGGTATTCACCTGAAGCTGGAGTACCTCATTAGAATCTCCGGAAGGTGGAGGAATATGGGAGATAATTTTTTCAAGAAGCGGCGTCATAGAAGCGCCCTCGACGGGATCGGCTGCATTGTCAAGGGCATACCCCTCCTTGCTCGACGCATAAATCACCGGAAAATCAAGCAATTCATCCGGAGCCTCCAGTTTGACAAACAGATCGAATACCTGATCTACGGCCCAGTGCGGCCGGGCGGCAGGTTTGTCAATCTTGTTGATAACCACCAACACCGGAAGGGGGACAGCCAGGGCCTTTTTCAGCACAAAATAGGTCTGGGGCATGGGCCCCTCCTGGGCATCCACCAGGAGTAAACAGCCATCCGCCATACGCAGCACCCGCTCAACCTGACCGCCGAAATCTGCATGTCCCGGAGTATCGATAATATTGATCACATGATCTCGATATCGAAAGGATCCATTCTTTGAGGCAATAGTAATGCCACGTTCACGCTCTAGTTCCATAGAGTCCATGAGCCGTTCAGTCACGGTCTGATTGTCGCGAAACATGCCACCTTGCCGAAAGAATTGGTCCACCAGGGTGGTCTTGCCGTGATCGACGTGTGCAATGATGGCTATATTTCTAATCCGTTTCTGATCCATGATTCAAGGCTTTCAGAGGGGCTTCTATGAATTCCCCCGAATCATAAACTTGGACCCTTCTTCAAAGATAACCTCCATCTTGTTGGGTGAAATGAGCTTTATGACCAACCCTTGACCAAAGGTGCTGTGGTCTACCTTTTCCCCTTCCCCAAACGAGCCGTCCTGCACATAGGCCTTAATGGTTGCGTCTTTTGCCTGTTCCATTGCCATTTCCCATTCTTCGACGGGAGATACCTTCTTTTTCTTGGCCCTTGCCGCAGTCTTCTTTTTAGCGGGTACCTTATCTCCCTTGGGGGCCTTATAGACGTGTTCTTTTTTGCAGGTCTTGCAAAGAACCTTTTTGACCTTCTCTCCGACAAGGGCAACAATCACATGGTCTAGATCCTTTTTGCAGTTTGTACAATAGGCGACAACATCTTCTCCGACTTGCTTTGCCATGGTTTCTTCCTTTCTTCTGATTATGGTTTTTGCCGGGGTGGGATTCCCTAAAATGTATCATCATCCCTATCCCGAAAAAAAACAGCCGACTCCCGACATGCTCAGAAGCGGCCCGTTTATGTCGATTTCCCAGGGAATGCCCAAATCAGGCATATGGGGCTAAAAAGCTCTACTATCTTAGGTCTTGTGGCCTGCAATGTCAATAGCCTAGGGGTGTTTTAGAGAATCAAGAGAAGGGATGTCGTCCAGAGAGTTCCATGTGAATCAAAGGCTTTTTCCCTTGAAAAACAAA
>CAZCCX010000155.1:0-5583 GCA_964497115.1 uncultured Desulfobacteraceae bacterium | reverse complement strand
AACGATTCTTCTTCCATGGAAACAGAATTGATAAGGGCTTTGCCCTCATAGGCCTCAAGGGCTCCTTTCAGGGCAGCGATATTATTGATGTCAATACATAGGGGGGCCTCAACAGTATTCATGACCAGTTCAACCACCTTCGGCAGCACGGCGACCTCGTCCACTCCGGGAGTCGCAATATTGACATCCAGGATGTCCGCACCCGCCTCCACCTGGGAAACGGCCAGTTCTTTCACATAATCGTAGTCCTCTGATTTAAGGGCGTCTTGCAGTCTCTTTTTTCCGGTGGGGTTGATCCTTTCACCGATCAGCCTGGTCGGAGCGGTGTCGCTAATGATGACTTCCTGGCCGGCACTTGATATTTTTGTCTCCATACCCTAGACAGTCCTTTCTTGTTGTTCACATTTTGTACGAAAAATGTCATAAACAGATGATCTTGGTGAGGCTTCATTTGAATACCCCTTTAACGGAAGGCGCTTCCTTGACGCCTCCCACACCGTTCTCTCTGGTTTCTTCAGGGTCCAGCCCCAGCACTGGTCGTCTTCCTATGCCCACATAGCCCTAGCAAGGGGATAAAGACGCCATGGCTTCTGCGGTCATTAATTCCTGTTCTCTTTCCGTTTTCTTTTCCCCTGTTTCCTCAATTGGGAGGAGGATAGCCACAGCCACCACCAACAGTCCGCTCATCATGAAGAAGGCAGGCAGGACCCCGAAACGGTCTATGGCCTTTCCCAGAAGGATCGGCCCCAAAAAGCTTCCGATAGTTGCCACCATCATAAAAATGCCCATTGCCGCACACGAAAGAGCCCGACATATTTATATAGTTATATACATAGATTTATCAAGAAAAATCTTCGTTGAAAGGTATTTGGGCCTTATATTCAGGTATTGATGCGCTCAGGGATTTCTTTGATATGCCCATCCCAATCTGGGGAACGGTATATAATAGATTTATAGAAGCAAAAAAAAGAGAAAAAGGACAGCAAACTGGATATTGGAGTGGTCACTATGGGTTAGGTCTTCTTGGGGCGCATAAATCCGTATAAAGCCGTGCTCTCGTCAGGGAGGATCACTTTAAAACAAAACCTTGGATCACGATTTGTACTAAACTCCATTTGGAGGTTAGCGTTGTAGCCGTTGCTTTGAGCCCACCAAAGCTTTGAGAGATCTGCACTGAACTCATCTCCAGGATAGGTTATCGATGTTCCCGTTGAGTTCCCTTCCATTTTCCGTTTCTTGATCTCTCGATATATATCCGTCAAAAGCGCCCAGTCGGTATCATTACGCTGGTATCTGATGATATCATTATAGGACATCAACAGATCTTCATAGAATTCCGAAAAGTTGAAATCTCTACCCCAGATTCTCTTGTGTTCTCCTTCGACACCCTGCCGGACCTCTGCCCATTCCGGGTTCTGCAGGCGTGACATACCCACCATCACAGCATTCCTCTCCCTGTCAAAATCAACATGAATAAGATGATCAACGACAAACCCGGGAGAGCTTCCGGTCAACTTTATACCTTTTTCATCACAGTAGTGTTCAAGCATAAGTTCAAACTCATCTATTTCCTGCCCCCCATGTCGTTTTAATAACGATTTGATTTCTTCAAGAATACCTTCAGCCTCCGGATAATGGCTCCGCAGGACATCTCTAATATCGCTACGGGCCATCCAACTCACTGTATCGAAATCCCCTTTCTCCCAGGCGCGACTCAGGCTTTGAACAAAACTTCTAATCTTGACCCGCTCAGAGACGTCTTTGGTAATGCCGTCTAATGCATTGTTCAGCAAAGACATGATCATTGGGGTCGTCGGTCTGTTCAGCTCGAATTTCGGTTCAGGCTTCGTTACTTCTGCCTTTGGTGACTTAGGGTCTTGTGGCGTGACACTGACAGGTTCAAGACAGGCAAGCTCGGTCAATTGATAGAGTTTATCACGGTTCTCAGGTTTCCTTGGAATCCTGCCCTCACTAAAATATTTCCGTACGGTGCTATGAGAAAGACCCAACTCTGCCGCCAATTCCTTTTTGGTCGTCCATCTGTCTTGGCCGTCAAACCATGCGTTTAGGGCCTGTTTTATGTCTTCCTTGTTTTCCATGCCATAGCCTCTTCCCGGGTGCTTGGAGCTTAAGGATCAGAGTAGACACCTCACATAAATAGAACGCGAAAACGTCCCTCAAGTCAAGAGAAATTGAAGTTCAGGGTTCCTAAGGGATCTCAGCTTTCGGATTGAGGGCCGAGAAAGACACAAACAAATTTGACTTTTGGGCAGTTATGCGTCATAAGGAAATTTAACCTTCGTTATCCGTCTATGGATGTAGAACGGGGTCAGATACGGGAGGGGGGGGAAAGCACAGGTCACCTGAGGAATGACTTCCTACCCTAATTCTGACGTTATCGAGAATGTTTCTTTAATCCGCATTTAGGAGGATTTCATGAAAATCAATGGAATTGATATTGGATTTGGCTTTACAAAGGCCACTAACGGCAAAGATTTTGCCATTTTCAAGTCCATCATGGGTGAAGCCATGGACTTCCACATTCCTGTGAATATTCTCACGGACGATATCTCAGACTGGCTGCATATCATCCTGGACGGGCAGAATTACTTTATCGGGGATTTTGCTGAACAACAATCTAACGCGCGGCAGTTTACTTTGGACCAGGAAAAGTTTGTCACCGATTTTACCAGGGTCCTTGCGTTGACCGCCTTGGGCCGTCTAAACGATGAATATGTGCCGATCAATCTTGTGTCGGGATTGCCTGTGGGGTTTTTTAAGAACTATCATCGCCGCCTCGCGAAAAACCTTGCCGGATCCCATGAAATCACCTTTCAAATGTCAAACGGGTCAAATGAGATCAGACGGATTAATATCGACAAAGTCCGGGTAATACCCCAACCCTTGGGCAGTCTGCTCAATCTGATCATGAACGACAAAGGCAACATCGTGAACGGGGATCTGGCTAAACAAAAGGTGGGCGTGGTTGACATTGGCTTCCGGACCACTGATTTCTGTATTTTTGATCAACTGCGATATGTGGAACGGGGCAGTAGCACCACCGACACAGGCATATCTAAATGTTTCAGCATTATCGCCAGAAAACTTCGGGAAGAATGCGGCGGAGTAAATATCGAATTATATCGTATGTATAAAGCCATTCAGACGGGTCTTATCAGAATCCGCGGCGATGAATTCAATATTGCCAAACTCAGGGACTTGACATTTGCCAATGCCGCCCGAGTTATTGCCGGCGATATCGATCGACTTTGGGCCGATGACTGGGACATGGACACGATTATTGTGACCGGTGGCGGGGCAATGGAATTGACAAAACACCTGCAGCCCCTTATTATCGGCAATGTCATTCCCGTCAAACACAACGTGGACCTGCGTCTCAGCAATGTGGAAGGATATCTCAAATACGGTCGCTTTTTGTGGGGAAACTCGGGTTCTAAGCCCACCGAAAAAGGGGAATAGCCCCTCAAATAACAATCCGCGCTTCTTGAAGTGATCAAAAAAATGCCCCGGCTACAAATTCCGTAACCGGGGCATTCCGTTTATCAGTTGAGGTTAGTGTTTAAACGCCGGGCATGGTCCAGATATCCCTCTTCATCATTTCCCATTCACCACTGTCTCGATCATAGCGACAGTTGGCAAAGCATTTCCAGTTCTCTTCGTCCATCTTGGGCGTATCTGCCCTGAAATAGTATCCCGGCCATCTGGTCTCTTCCCTGAAGAGCATGGTGCGAATGTGGGATTCTGCAATCCACATCCTCTGGATATTCTCCCATACCCTCATGAGGTCATGAAGATCCGTGGCCGACTGCTTGTCTGAATCCTCTTTTAAGATCGCCATCAGTTCCAGACCTCTATTAAGATTGGCCTTGCTGGTCTTGAAAGCGGCCGTCACGCCACCGGCATACTCGTCCATAATCTTCTGGAGCCTGTGCAGGAACTGTCTCGGCACAATGTAATTGACGTTGGTTTCGGGATCAGTGGTCTCATTCTTATGGGCCTCATAGAGATCCAGAGGATTGAGAATGGCCTTCTTATACTCTTCTACCTGGGCCGCGTCCACATTGGGCTCGGCACCCTTTTCGAGGATGTATTTGATGGCCGCCTTCCCGGCGATCCGCCCCTCGGCGTGGGAACCTGAGGTGAATTTGTGGCTGGATGCACCGGAACCATCACCCGCGGCAAAAAGGCCATCCGCCGTGGTCATATTGGCATATCCCCACTTATAGGGCGTGTCCAGGTCCTCGGGACCGCTGACCCAGGCACCGGAGGCACCGGAGTGGGAGCCGATGAAGTAGGGCTCACATGCCGCGATCTCCGAGTGTTTCTCCTCGGGCTTCACATTCAGACCTGCCCAGAGAATGGCCTGGGAAATGGTCATATCGAGAAAGTCTTCCCATGCCTCACTCTCCAATTCCTTCATTTTCTTCTTAAAGGCCTTGGGATCGTCCTTGAACTCGTCGGCTATCTTTTTAATGGCCTCGTCCGTTTCCATATAAAGGGGACCGAGACCCGAATCCACATCCAGCATACCGAGGTAGTTTCTCAGGTTGGCCGGAATGGGTTTGGCCAGTCCGTAAGGAGCCCAGTTGTTAAGCTCCTCTTTCCTGACTTCCATGTACTCGCCGCCCTCCGCGCTGATTGCTCGGGCTTTGAAGAGCAGAAACCACGCGCCCACAGGACCATATCCATCCTTGAACCTGACAGGAATGAAACGGACTTCCTGACAGGTCATCTCGGCGCCGGCCTGGAGGGTGAAGTAAGCGCTGGTGCCGGAGTTAAATGGCGGATACCAGGAGCGGCCAAAACCCTCCCCTACCGACCGGGGACGGAATACATGCACCGCACCGCCTGCTGCAATAACCACCGCCTTTGCCTTGAACACATAAAACTGATTTTCACGGGTGTTGAAACCGACGGCCCCAACACACTTGTTGCCGTCCATGAGCGGACCGACTATGAAAATCCGTTCATAGAGTTCTCCGCCGGCATCAGCAAGGGCATTCTTGGCTGCTTCTGCAATGAGGATCTTGTAGGATTCACCATTGATCATAAGCTGCCAGCGGCCTTCATGGACATACTTGCCTTCCTCGTCCGTCCAGATCTTGAGGCCCCATTTTTCAAAGAGATGGACCGTGGAATCCACATGACGCGCAATGTTGTATACCAGGTCCTCCCTGGAAATACCCATCAGGTCCTGGCGGACGTAACGGACATAATCTTCTACAGTGTTCTCACCGTCCTTAACGCCCACGTACTGGTTGATGGCTGAAAGACCCATGGCTACGGCGCCACTTCTGTCAGTGGCCGCCTTGTCCACCATGACCACCTTCAGACCGTTTTTCTTGGCCCAGTAAGCGGCCTCTGTGGCCGCTCCACATGCTCCAAACCCCGCCCCAACGATCAAGAGGTCGGAACTCACCTCTACGGTTTCAAATTCTGTACTGGTTGGCATATCTTATTACCTCCTTCTCTATTAGCTTGGCGTGGGAACGGCATCGAGTCCCAGTGATTCCGGCTCGGTTGCCAAGGCCATAGCGATGCACACGCGTTGTCGCATGCCAC
>CAZCCX010000154.1:1334-5646 GCA_964497115.1 uncultured Desulfobacteraceae bacterium | reverse complement strand
GACCCCCTGGCTTCCCGCTTCAGAGAAGCGGGAAGAACAGCGGAGGGGGGAGGCACCACCCGTCCGTAACTGTTTGAAATAACCAGGCCGGGAGGCTCGGAATCGAAAAAAAGACTTCATCACTATTCACCCAATGTCTAATTGAGGTAGTCCACCATATCATGACCTAACCATTGACCGGACGAACCGCAACACCTTACGCCTTAAACCCTTAGCCTTGCGCCGCTCTCTTACCCATCTCCTCCTCTTTAAGCACCCGTCTCAGAACCTTCCCCACCAAAGTTGTCGGCAACTCATCCCGAAACTCGATCATCGAAGGCACCTTGTAATAGCCCATGTTTTTCTTAGCCCACTCCTTAATGTCTTGAGTCGATACTTTCCCCTTTTTGTCAGGGTGAAGCACAATGAACGCCTTGACCACTTCCCCCTCTTTTTCATCAGGAACCCCGATGATCGCCACGTTCTGAATGTCCGGGTTCTTGTGAAACAAACCTTCCACCTCTGCAGGGAAAATGGCATATCCCTTGCCCTTGATCATGTCCTTAATTCGGTCGCGGATGATCGTATATCCTTCAGCATCCATACACGCGATATCCCCGGTATAAAGCCAACCGTCTCTAATGGCCGTAGCGGTCTCCAGACTCCGGTTCAGGTAGCCTTTCATGACCTGTGGGCCTTTGACCACCAGTTCCCCGGTATAGGCATTCGCCACCTCGGCTTGCTCTTCGGTTAGGCCGCCTGTTTCAGCCACGGCAAAGGGAAGTGGAGGCATTTCCTCAAGGCCGGTCTCCCTGTCCATGATTTTGATTTCCGTATCAGAAAAAGGAAGGCCGATTGTCCCCAGTTTCCTCACTCCATAAATGGGGTTTCCGTTGACAACAGGAGAGGCTTCGCTCAGGCCATACCCTTCGATAATAATAGCTCCGGTCAGCTCTTCAAACTTGATCTGGACCTCAAGAGGTAAAGCGCTGGCCCCGGAGACCGCCAATCTTATTCTGCTCAGATCATAGTCCTTTATTTTCGGATGATTGTTGATCTTATTGAACAGAAGGGCCACTCCGGGCATGATCATTCCACCCTTCTCAGAGTATTTCTCGATCTGGGCAAAAAGTTCGGAATAATCGGCCGGAACTCTGGGGAATAGGAGCTGGAAACCACCGATACGAACGGCCAAGTTCATCACCACCGTCATGGCAAATGCGTGGAACAGGGGTAACACACCGACAATGCCCGTTGTGTCATCCTTCTTCCAGAGCCAGGCGTCACATTGGGCCGCATTGGCCACCAGGTTCCGGTGAGTCAACATGGCCCCTTTGGGAAGTCCTGTGGTGCCGCCGGTATACTGAAGGACGGCCACATCTTCAGGATCAATTTCTACTTTGGGAGGCTTGGGAGGAGACTTGAGCAGATCAGTCAGATCCAGGCAGGCAGGAGGGAGTTTCCCCGTAGGGATCTTTTTCAGGAGTTTTCCTAGACAGACCTTCAACATGGAAAATCCGCATAGATCCACCACGTTCGTTCCGATGACGGTCTCAACGTTTGTCTCTTTTAAGCCCTCTCCTATCTCCTCACAAACGAGGTCCAGGACAATCAAGGCTTTTGCCCCTGAATCACTGAGCTGGTGACGGATCTCCAATGCCTTGTACGTCGGGTTGATGGCCGTGACCGTCACACCAATGAGGTGACAAGCATAATAGGAGACCACAAATTGGATGGAATTGGGCAACATGAAGGCACACACATCCCCCTTTGCCAGCCCCAAATTGGTCAAACCGGTGGCAAGGCGCCGGACCATGTCCCAAAGTTCACCATAGGTGACAGAGGCATCCAGAAAGCTGATGGCAAGGTTGTCCTCATTTTTTTCAACAGATTCCCGGAGCACGTCCGCTAAAGTGCCATCAGGGTATTCAAGGGTTTTGGGAACTTGTGAAGGCCAGTTTTTGTGCCAGATCCGCTCTTTCACAGATTCATCAGACATAAACACCTCCCTTGTTGACACAGTTTTTTAGGCCGGTTCAAAACTCCCTATCAGATCATCTATGTGGGCAATTCCTCTTTCCCGGCAGAACTCCCTGATCCCTTCCACAATATCCAGGCTGACACAGGGATTGACAAAATTAGCCGTCCCCACCTGTATGGCCCTGGCTCCGGCAATCAAGAATTCCAGGGCATCCCGGTGATCCATGATCCCCCCTATTCCAATTACAGGGATATCCACACTCTGAACCACCTGGTAGACCATGCGAAGGGCTACGGGTCTTATGGCCGGGCCTGACAGCCCTCCAAAAATATTGGCCAGTTTCGGTCTGCGCCTATCAATATCTATCACCATGCCTGTGAGTGTGTTGATTAGAGAGAGGGCATGGGCTCCGGCCTCTTCCACCGCCCTGGCAATAAGCCCAATATCCGTCACATTGGGGGAAAGTTTTGCAATGACAGGCTTATCCGTATTCTTTAAGACCTCATCTGTCACTCTGGCAGAGACAGCGGGGTCTGTCCCAAAGGCCATGCCGCCGCATGCCACGTTGGGGCAGGAGATATTGACTTCAAGGGCGGACACGCCTTCTACACCCTTTAAAGCATTTGCCAGCTCTCCGTATTCGTCGATACTGTGCCCATAGATATTGACGATGACCTGTGTATCCAGGGTCTGAAGCCACGGTATCTTGTCTTTCATGAACGCCTCAAGACCGACGTTGGCTAGGCCGATGGCGTTCAGCATGCCGCATGGGGTCTCGACGATCCTTGGCGGAGGATTCCCCTCCTTGGGCCGTAATGAGAGTCCTTTTACAATAATACCTCCCAAGAGGTTGAGATCCATCAGGGCATCAAACTCTTGACCGTAGCCAAAAGTCCCAGATGCCGTAATCACCGGATTCTTAAACTCCAGAGGGCCTAGCCGGACATTTAGATCAGGATAGGAAGTACTCATGTCTTTGCTAATAATTCCAGTCTATAGCCTTTACCGAAAAAACCGGTCCGTCAGTGCACACATGGCAATAGGTGTGGTCTTCCTTTGAAGCGGCCTTTACAGAACACCCCTGGCATGCTCCAACGCCGCAGGCCATGACGGCCTCCAAAGAGGCCTGGCAGGTGATATCACGTTCAAGGGCCATGGCTGCCACCTTCTTCATCATAGGCTCCGGACCACATGCGAAGATCGATGCCGCGTCATTCTCAAACTCGTCCTGGTTCAGTCGGGCTTCCAAGAGATCCGTGACCGGACCGGCATGTCCTGCCGATCCATCATCCGTGGCGATGACAAAGTCAATGGTGCGGTCCAGAATCTGTTCTAAGGCAATGATCTCGACCGCCGACCCAAAACCCATCATCAACTGAATAGGCTCGGTTCTTATATATTGTGCCAAGAAGAGGAGCGGAGCGACCCCTATTCCCCCCGCCACCAGGATGGATTGGTTGTGAGGATCTGGCAGCGCAAAACCCTTCCCAAGCGGCCCCAGGACGGAAAAGCTATCCCCCTCCAACGCGTCGGCCATAATGGCCGTCCCCTTCCCCACCACCCGGTAAAGGATAAGCAACAACTCATCGTCTTGTACAGCGCATATGGAAAGGGGCCGCCTTAGCAGAGGGTCAATTCCTGGACGTACGCGAATCATGACAAACTGTCCAGGCTTTGCCGTGGCGACCATCTCCGGAGACCGCAACCCCATAAGAAATGTATCACGGGCGATCTCCCTATTAAATATGATTTCTGTCTTCTGCTCGATCATGACTGCGCCAAACCATACCCTACAATGGCCCGGGATAAAAGGAATATATTCAATATGCTAAGATTTTTAACCTTGTCCATAGTCCGCTGTTTATAGTCACTTGTACCATTTCTTTCGGGAACTTACAAACCGGATGATCCTGAATTATCTAGATAGTTTTCTAAGTTTTTCCACGGACAACTGTCAACAATCAACCGGCAGTGCCACATTTCTTACACGGCATCCTAAATCCTCGCGTATCTCATTTCCCCCCAACATCCCTTTTGCATCTGTGGTGTTATTGCCGCGTGGAGATTCTTCCTGAAAACTCCTCCGCCACCTTCTGAGCGATGAGTGGCGCATTCCCGCCCGAACGGTTGTTTATAACGACGTTTGCATGCACCCCTTGATCAATCGCGGACATAACAACATCCACCGTCTCATGAACCATTCGAGGACTCATCATACCCTGAATCAGTCTGTTAAATGGATAGGCCATCAGATACGCCTTCTCATATCGCGTTCTAAGAGGAGTCATTAGCCTGAGAATGCATTGCCCGTCAGAGTTCAAAAACTTGCCGTGATTCCGTTTGAACTGATTC
>CAZCCX010000154.1:0-1324 GCA_964497115.1 uncultured Desulfobacteraceae bacterium | reverse complement strand
GAGGTGGGGCAACCAAGTCCAATGTGAGAGGAATTGCCCGACGCCTTACCTTTCAAGGATCTGAAAGTAGGCCTCTGAAAGAAGTGATTCTGTTCTGACCTCCATGTGATACCGGCCGTCCCGCGGCAGGCTCTCCAAGAACCCCTCCAACTCTGCTGTAAACTGGTCAGAAGGGACTCTTTCTCCTTTAGGTTGATATTCCTGCTCAAAAATGAATCCGGCAATAAGCCCCCCCAACAATTCTGTGGCAGGATCATAGAACTGCCGAACAAAGATTTCCGGGTTGAGGTAATCAGGATTCTTGACAGACTTTCCCCCCCTCCAAAGTCTTTGGGCAAAGATCGCCTGAGGCACTTTCAGGATTAAGCGTCCATCTTCGGGCAGGTGTCTCTTGTAGGTTCGAAGCACATGATAGTTCTGGGTGGGTTTTGAATCTTGATCCGTCAAAGGCCGGTAAAAGGTGAAATCCAGTTCAAGGAGGGAAAAATGTTGAAAATACTCTTCCACACTTTCCACAGGCAGGACTTCCTCTCTAAAAGTCTTTCCTCCAACTGTCTTAGATCGACTTGAAATCCTTCCCCTATAACGTTTTTCGGGGTAGATCTGTCCCAGCCAACCCGCATATCTGTCGCTGGCCGTGCCCAGGGAAACAAGAGGATGGAGATCACGGAATTGGAATTGGCCTAACCCCTTCAGTCTTTCCTCAGACATATTCAGTCCCTCACCCCTTTTTCAGCAAACCATGGAATGGCTATAGAATCTTATTAGCAGTTTTATCGGCGACTGTAAATTCCATCCCTTTTGTCATCTTCACAAAAAAAAGGCAGAGTCTTCACCGACTCTGCCTTAAAGGTTAAACTGTTAGGATGCAATGTTGATCTTCCAACAGGCCAAAAATCAAGGTTAGGTTGATCGTCACTTATCCAACAGGGCTCTCATCTAAAAATAAACGGCCTCCCAAGATGTCGTTTTTTTCTCGGCTGCTAATCTCGTTCCCGTTAGAGGAGATGACCCAGAAAAGATGCACGTGCATTCGAGAAGTCCGTTTTATTGCGAATCTAATAAAGTTTGCAAAGAGCAGTTTGCTTATTAATGCTTTATCTTAAAGCAATATACGTGCCAAAACAAAAGGCCAAAACTTTCATATTAAATAACAAACAGTTACATCATAGGAAGCAATACACGCGCCTATAAGTACCTATAATATGACAAAAATTGTCAGTGTTTCCCCAAAAGAGTTGGCCTTTTTGGCAAAAATTGTCAGCTTCTACTCATTTCTCAAGAGGCTCTGGTGAGTGTGACAAGGACGTCTGGGAAGGATGGT
>CAZCCX010000153.1:0-5651 GCA_964497115.1 uncultured Desulfobacteraceae bacterium | reverse complement strand
TACTACAGCTTTACCCTTGACGCCGCGGATCTGCAGCATCCTCAACTTTTGCAGCGCTAGGGTAAAATAGCCCAATGTCGTTCCCAAATGCAAGTGTGGAGAGGAAAAAGGTTTTTGTGGATCGGTAGAGATACCCAAAAATCTTTACAAATACAGTTTAAGTAAAAAAAGTAGTTCATCCCACGTGACATCAGGGACAAAACTTGATAATATTTATAGGTTTTTTCGGAATATAGTTGGTGTTATCATTTTAATTGTGTTCATCGACCAGGAGACGTGAAGATTGTTACCTAAACTCTCTTTCTTAACAAAGACCTATTTTTCTCTAACTACCCTAAAAACAAAGTTACCCAGACATGAATAGATAGATCATCGGAGGAGACTATGGCCAAGTATGTGTATTCTTTTGGAAGAAAGAAGACGGACGGAAGGGCGGATATGAAGAATCTGCTTGGGGGAAAGGGTGCAAACCTGGCGGAAATGAGCCGATTGTGCATCCCCGTGCCGGCAGGATTTACCATTACAACTGAGTGCTGCAACGACTTTTTCAAAAACAAATCAAGATTTCCTTCAGGGATGAAGGAAGAGGCCATGAAGGCTCTGAGGCTTGTGGAGAAAGAGATAGGCATGACCTTTGGTGATCCGGAAAACCCATTATTAGTTTCATCCCGTTCAGGAGCCCGGTCATCCATGCCCGGCATGATGGAGACAGTATTGAATATCGGCCTCTGCACCAGGACGATTCCGGGTCTAATTAAGAAGACCCAGAATGAGCGCTTTGTCTATGACTCCTATCGAAGGCTTATTACCATGTATTCGGATGTGGTGATGGAAAAGGCTGAAGGGATTGAGCCATCCGAAGGCAAGGGAATTCGGAACCAACTCGATGATATTTTAGAGAAATTGAAGAAAAGGAAGGGATATGAAGCCGATACCGATCTCACGGTGGAAGACCTAAAGGCCCTTTGTGAAAAATATAAGAAGACGGTCAAGAAGGTGCTCGGCAAACCTTTCCCCGATGACCCCATGAGGCAGCTCTGGGGAGGGATCGGTGCGGTCTTTAAGAGCTGGAACGGGAAGCGAGCCCTGGCCTATCGGCGTATCGAGGGTATCCCTGATGATTGGGGAACGGCGACAAACGTTCAGGCCATGGTCTTCGGGAACATGGGAGAGACCTCTGCCACAGGTGTAGCCTTTACCCGTAATCCGGCAACAGGGGAACATAATTTCTATGGAGAATGGCTTCCCAATGCCCAAGGCGAGGACGTAGTCGCCGGGCTTCGGACTCCGAACCCCATCAACGAAGCGACCAAGAACGAGCAAAACAAGCATCTCGAGTCCCTTGAAAAGGGAATGCCCAAGCTCTATCGGCAACTAGACGGGATTCAGAAGAAGATCGAGCGCCACTATAAAGATATGCAGGATATCGAATTCACCATCCAAGAAGGCACCCTCTACATGCTTCAGACCCGCGTGGGGAAACGGACTGGAACAGCCGCCATGAACATGGCCATGGATATGCTCAAGGAGGGGCTGATTAATGAGAAGACGGCAATCCTGAGGTTCAAGCCCGAGCAGATGGATGAACTCCTTCATCCCATCGTTGATCCTGCGGCGGAGACGGGGTCCAAGGTCATTGCCAAGGGGCTTCCGGCGGGTCCCGGCGGGGCCACCGGGCAGATTATATTCACGGCCGACGACGCCGTTGAATGGGAAAAGAGGGGAAAGTCAGTCATCCTTGTCCGTGAGGAGACCAACCCGGAGGATGTGGCCGGCATGCGGGCGGCAGAAGGGATTCTGACCTCCCGGGGAGGAATGACGAGTCATGCGGCCCTTGTGGCAAGGGGATGGGGTAAATGCTGTATCGTGGGCGCGGCAATGGTTGAGGTCAATGCCGCCGAGAAGATCATGATGATTGCCGGTAAGACATACAAGCAGGGCGACACCGTTACCTTGAACGGGACAAAGGGGCACGTCTATCCAGGTGAGTTAGGGATGATTGATGCCACGGAAAACCCCCATTTTCAGGAGTTCATGACCCTGGTGGACAAATACCGTGACCTGGGGGTCCGGGCCAATGCGGATACGCCCGAAGACGCCCATGTGGCCAAAAGCTTCGGGGCAGAAGGGATCGGTCTCTTTCGAACAGAGCACATGTTCTATGGAGAACACAGCGATGAACCCCTTTTTCTGCTTCGTCAAATGATTCTGAGCGATGGGGTGAAAGAGAGAAAGGCATCACTAAAAAAACTCTTCAAGTTTGTCAAGAGGGATATCAAGGCCACACTTAAGGCCATGAGCGGTCTGCCTGTCACCATCCGGCTTCTAGATCCTCCTCTCCACGAGTTCATTCCCCAGAGCGCCTCAAAACAGAGAGAATTGGCCAGAAGCCTTGGTATAGGAGTAGATGAAGTCAAGAAAAGAGGGGATCTCCTTCATGAAGTCAATCCCATGATGGGCCACCGCGGCGTCAGGTTGGGTGTGACCTACCCGGAGGTGACCGAGATGCAGGTGCGGGCCATATTCGAGGCGGCCGCGGAACTGAATAGACAAAGGAAAAGGACCCTGCCCGAGATCATGATTCCGGTGACATGTGAAGTCAGTGAGTTGGAGGATCAGAAGGAGATCATCGATCGGGTCTACAGGGAGGTTTGCAGGAAATACAAGACCCGCCGCATAAATCATCTGGTCGGCACCATGATTGAGATTCCGAGGGCCTGTCTTCTGGCAGATAGGATGGCCCAGAGCGCGGAGTTCTTTTCTTTCGGGACCAATGACCTCACTCAGATGGGGTTTGGTTTCAGCCGTGATGATATTGGCGGTTTTATGGGTGACTATTTGGACAAGAAGATACTGCCGGCCGATCCATTCCAGACCATTGATCAAGACGGTATCGGCCAGTTGATCGAAATGGGTGTGACCAAAGGTCGAGCGACCAACAAAAACCTCAAGGTGGGGATTTGTGGAGAGCAGGGGGGTGACCCGGCTTCCGTGGAATTCTGCTATAATGTGGGGATGAATTATGTAAGTTGTTCCCCTTACAGAGTGCCTATCGCGAGGCTTGCAGCGACCCAATCGGCCCTTAACACGGCCGCGCAGAAGAAATCATCCAGGAAGAAACCTGCTCAAAAAAGAACAGCAAAGAGAAAAAGATAGCCTCTTGTCGAATGATTGAGAATGAATCCAGGCCTTCGGGCCTGGGTTCGTTGCTTTTGCGCCCTATGGCCGTTTTTCCGATTACGACTCTCCATCTCAACCATCCATTTCCTGAGAATTCACGGCATGCCCTGTGAGTTAAGAGGAGTTGGTAATAATATCAATATGTTATGTAGTGAACTAAAAACTTTGTGAGAGTTTTCACAAAAAACGCTTGCAGTTTAGTAAAGGGATATGTTAAAAAGAACGGCTTAGTATTCTAGGTATGCTCGTCGGTCATTGTCTGTGGCGGGGAGCAGAAAAAACCAATAATCGCGGGTTATTACCTGAATCTTGCATCAGGCATCTACTGCAGCACTGAAACCCTTGCTGTAATGCTTGTTTCAACATTTTGGTCCTCACCATATTGGGTAATATGCTTGCGGGCCAAAATGCCTCCAACTGTGCGTTTCGCTAAGGCTTTCATCACCTCGCTACGATACCCGATGCAAGATTCAGGTATTAAAAGGATTTCTATGCAAAGGAGGGCTGATCATGGATGAAGAAAGAGAAATCATGGAGATGGACGTCATCTTTGTGGGGGGCGGTATCTCCTGTCTCAGTGGGGCGCTTCATCTTTCCAATCTAATTAAGCAACACAATGAGAGCGTGGAACAGAGTGGGGAGGGAAAGAAGCTGGATGAGATAATGATCGGTATTTTGGAAAAGGGCGCCTACGTCGGTGCTCATGCCATTTCCGGCGCTGTGATGGATCCGGCTCCCTTGAAGGAACTTGTGCCGGATTTTTTGGAAAAAGAGGCCCCTCTGGAGGGAGAAGTTACAAAGGAGGATGTCTGCCTGCTGACGAGAAATATGAAAATCACCATTCCCGGTTTCCTCATGGCCATGTATTCGCCCATGAATAATCACGGGAATTATGTCATCTCTCTTTCCCGGCTTACGGAATGGCTGGGAAGGCTGGTGGAAGAGGCGGGCGTGGATATCTTCCCCGGATTTGCCGGGACGGAAATCCTTTTTGAGGGGGATCGTGTCATTGGCGTGAGAACCGGAGACAAGGGCCTTGATTCGGAAGGAAACAAGGGCTCTAATTTTGAGCCGGGCATTGATCTGCAGGCCAAGGTGACGGTCTTCGGAGAAGGATCACGGGGAAGCCTCACCAAGACCCTGATTGAGAAGCGTGGTTTGGACAAGGATCGGAATCCTCAAGGATATGTGGTGGGCGTCAAAGAGGTCTGGGAGGTGCCGGAAGGTCGAATAAAACCCGGTGATGTCATCCATACCATGGGCTATCCCCATGACAGCAAGACCTATGGCGGGGGATTCATCTATGGGATGAAAAACAACCAGGTAGCCTTTGGGCTGCTCACAGGGCTTGAATATGAAGACCCGGGGAAGGATCCCCATCGTGAATTTCAGAAACTCAAAAACCACCCCTTTATGGTGGATCTCTTAAAGGACGGGAAGTTGATTCAATACGGCGCAAAAACAGCACCGGTGGGGGGATATTTTGCCATTCCCGAGTTGGCCGTTGATGGCGGAATGATCATAGGAGATGCGGGCAGCCTATTTGTCAGCAATAAGATAAAAGGTGTGCATAGCGCCATGAAGTCCGGCATGCTGGCCGCCGAAACTATCCTGGAGGCATTATTAAAGGAAGACGTATCAGCCAATCAGCTCGCATCCTACAAAACCGCCCTTTTTGATAGCCAGGTCGGCAAAGAGCTTTACAAAGCGCGCAATTATCATCAGGGCTTTCAAAACGGCCTGTGGATGGGCATGATGAAAATGGGACTTCAATACCTTTTGGGCGGACGTATCCTTAAATCGCGACTGACGGCCGAACCGGATCATTCCCACCTTAAGAGTGTTCAAGAGTATTACGGTAAGCCCGACCCGACGAATGAGGAAAAGGGCGATATCAAGTATGATGGGGAGCGCACCTTTGATAAGGATACGGATGTCTACTATTCAGGAACGACCCATGAGGAGCAGCAACCCCCTCATCTGAAAATCGGAGATCTCAATATTTGTTATACCAAGTGCCGGGAGCAGTATCAGAACCCGTGTGTCCGATTTTGTCCGGCCAACGTCTATGAGATGGGGACTGATGAAGAGACAGGCGATCCTAAACTGATCATCAATTTTTCCAATTGCCTACATTGTAAGACTTGCGACGTGAAAGATCCGTTTGAGAATATTACGTGGGTCCCCCCGGAGGGAGAAGGCGGACCAAAATTTTCGACGCTATGATCAAGGTTTGATTGGAAATTGGAAGTTTTTTCTGAACGTAAATGAATGCCTAATTGAATCAGGACTCAGTTGGGGTGATAGAATCTAAATGAGCCGAGGAGGACGAGTATGGTAAATACAGAGACCCAGGGAATCTTGGTGGTTGGTGGCGGCATGACCGGGATTACGGCTGCCGTTGAAGCGGCCGAAGCAGGCTATGACACCTACATTGTGGAAAAGAACCCCTATCTGGGCGGGAGAGTGGC
>CAZCCX010000152.1:0-5660 GCA_964497115.1 uncultured Desulfobacteraceae bacterium | reverse complement strand
TGGCTATTATGAGCCCATATATGAAGGGAGCCTCACACGTGATCCCGTCTACAAATGTCCCATTTATCGAGAACCCAAGGACCTGATACAAATTGATTTGTCCCTGTTTAAAGAAAAATTGGCAGGAGAATCCATCGTCGCCAGAATCGAGGGAAAAGAAGTCTTGCCCTATTTTTCCAGAAAACAAATAGAAGGAGAAGACGCATTAACAGGAAGAGGCCTTGAGATCGCATGGTTAAAGAACCCCCTTGATGTGGCCTTTTTGCATATACAGGGCTCCGGTCACCTGAGATTGCCAGATGACAGTACAATCTCAGTGGGATATCAGGCCGCAAATGGTCGGCCGTACCGAAGTATCGGCAGATACTTGCTGGATAGGGGACTGCTGAACCAAGAAGAGGTATCCATGCAAAGCATCCGTGCTTACTTGACCGAGCATCCAGAAATCCTGGAAGAGGTTTTGAACTACAATCCTTCATACGTGTTCTTTCGACACATCGAGAACGGACCCTTTGGGAACATCAATGTGCCGCTAACGGCCGGTAGATCCGTCGCTCTAGATAGCAGACTCTTTCCAAAAGGGGCCCTCTGCTTTGTCTCTTCTGAAAAACCGGTGGTGAATGAAAGGAATAAAATAACGGGGTGGACGAGATTTTCCCGCTTT
Organism: uncultured Desulfobacteraceae bacterium; assembly: GCA_964497115.1. Classification (GTDB taxonomy): domain Bacteria; phylum Desulfobacterota; class DSM-4660; order Desulfatiglandales; family HGW-15; genus JAFGFY01. Next base: position 4,996 of record CAZCCX010000152.1, on the reverse strand, counting down.
TTCTTAAATCAGGATACAGGGGGAGCCATTAAGGGATCTGGGAGGGCGGATATCTTCTGGGGAAGCGGTGCCCATGCCGAATTGGCTGCAGGGCATATGAAACAGGAAGGGGATCTCTTTGTTCTCATAAAAAAACCTGAGAAATAGCTCCCTTCCGTCTGGATAAAGATGTTGTCTGGATCGGCACAGCCCTCGGCCTCAGTCCAAACCGAACGGCTCAGGCCAACGGGCTGGGTTCCATAAAATCGCGTAACGATTTTATCAAATAGAAAATCTGGAGAAATCGGCAAGGCTAAGAAAAAGGCGGGCCAAATCCTGCAACATCGCCACTCTGTTATCTCTCAACTGGGCATCCTCTGCGAGGATCGCTACCCCATCAAACAGCTCGTCCACGGGTTGTCTCAATCGCACGATGAGGTTCAGGGCCTCAAAATATGCCTTTTGCCCCGACAATCGATGAATGTCACTCTTTAGGGCCTCATAGGCTTCCCACAACCTCCGCTCACAGGGCTCTCTAAGCAAAGAGATATTCACGGCAAGAGACTTGTCCTGCTTTTTCAGAATATTCGTAATTCTTTTAAACGTTAATGCCAAAGATTCGAATTCTTCGGACTCTGTCACGAATCTTCTGAGTTGATCGATCCTGGAACGAAGCTGATGAATACGGTCAAAGTTTGCGCATAGAACCGCATCGATCAGGTCAGATTCATAACCGAACCTCAAAGCCATACTCTTATATCTCTCCCTAAAGAAACCAGACACTTTCTGAGCGACGGAATCCTCATCAAACTCAACCTCTTGATGTAAATTCGTCAGGGATGTCACGACAAACTCCTTCAAAGAGATGTCCCATTGCATCTCTTCAAGGATTCGAATGATGGCCAGTGCGTGTCTGCGTATGGCAAAAGGATCGGCCGCCCCTGTAGGCTCCAAACCAATGGCAAAGAATCCTGATATGGTATCCATTCGGTCTGCTATGCCGACGATGCACCCCACCGGTGACGTGGGCAGTTTGTCACCTGCCCGGACAGGGAGATAGTGTTCGTGTATGGCAAGACAGACTTCTTCCGGATAACCGTCCAGCCGAGCATATTCTCCCCCCATCACCCCTTGAAGAACAGGAAATTCTCCCACCATCTCGGTCACTAGATCACACTTGCACAGCCTCGCTACACGCCTTACATCGTCTATCTTTCGCGGCAGGATTTGCTCAGCCAGATATTCGGCCAGACGGACACAACGTTGGATCTTTGCATAGGAAGTCCCCAACCGGGCCTGATAGATGACCTCCTTTAAATCCTCCAGTCTATCCTCAAGAGGCCTTTTTCTGTCCTCCTTGAAGAAGAAATCCGCATCCGACAATCTGGCCGCCAGGACCCTTTCGTGCCCCTTACATACAACGGCTTCATCCCGCGTCAAGGTATTATTTACAGCGACAAAATTAGGTAGTAATTGTCCGACTGAGTCTCGAAGAGCAAAGTACTTCTGATGCTTTTTCATGGCCGTAATCAGCACGGGTTCAGGAAGATTAAGAAAAGTACGATCAAATTCTCCACAGACGGCCGATGGAAACTCTACCAAGTTGGTGACTGTAGAGAGCAGTTCAGGATCCATAGTCGGCGTTCCCGATACAGTCTCTGCTGCACGGACAACGGAACTTTTCACCTCCTTTTCCCGCTCTTTCATGTCAATGATGACGGAGCCCTTCTTCATCTTTCGAAGGTAATCTTCAAGACCATTGATCTCCAGAGTTTTCGGGCCCATAAATCTATGGCCTCTGGTTATATTGCCACTTCTTACTCCCCCTACCTCAAAAGGAATCACCTGACCGTCCAATAGGGCAAGAACCCAGTGAATGGGTCGGACAAAAGAAAATCCTACATCTCCCCAACGCATAGATTTTGGCCACGGCAAACTCTTGACCAGACCGGGGATAAGTTCGGAAAGGACATGAATGGTGGGTCTGCCCGGTATTTCCTGCTTAACACTGACATACTCACCTCTTGGCGTCTCCACGAACTTGAACGCGTCCACCGAGATACCCTGCTTCTCAGCAAAGCCGATAGCTGCCTTTGTCGGATTGCCTTCCCCGTCAAAGGCGGCTCTTTTAGGAGGCCCGGTAACCTCCTGAACCATGTCTTCTTGTTTGTCTGCAACAGCTCTGCCGATTAAAACCAGTCGCCGAGGGGTGCCATAGACCTCTAGGCCCTCTCCGACCACGATTCGCTCATCTCCTAAATGGGACTCCACAAGCCTCTTCAGGTCCCTTAATCCGTTTTCAAGATAGTCTGAGGGAATCTCTTCGGTCCCTATTTCCAATAGTAATTCGCCAGTCATAAACCCTCTCGGCACATGTCACCTCTTATATTCTTCTATCCTTGGGCATCAGCCAATAGGGGGTATCCCATCTCCTCCCTCTGGCTAAGGTAGTTCTTGGATACTGTACGGGCCAGGTTTCGAATACGCTCGATATACTTTGTCCTTTCCGTGACACTGATGGCCCCCCTCGCCTCCATTATATTGAAAACATGGGAGCACTTGAGGCAATAGTCATATGCGGGCAACACGATCCCCTTCTCACTTATTCTGATGGATTCCTGCTCATACATGTCAAACATCTTCAGAAGCATTTCCACATCGGCAGTCTCGAAACAGTATACAGAGAGTTCCCATTCTCCTTTTTTGTGAATATCCCCGTAGGTGAGCGTCCCATTCCACATAAGATCGTAAACGCTCTCTTTTCTCTGCAGGTACATGGCGATTCTCTCCAGGCCATAGGTGAGTTCTACGGATATAGGGTCCAACCGGATGCTGCCAGCCTGTTGAAAATAGGTAAACTGGGTGATCTCCATACCGTCCAACCAGACCTCCCACCCGAGGCCCGAAGCTCCAAGGGTGGGGGACTCCCAGTCATCCTCCACAAATCGAATATCATGGTCCAGAGGATCGATTCCAAGGGCCCTCAGACTTTCCAGGTAGATTTCCTGAATATCGATGGGGGAAGGTTTTATGACCACCTGGTACTGATAATAATGCCCAAGGCGATTGGGATTTTCCCCATATCTCCCGTCAGTAGGACGTCTGGAAGGCTCCACATAGGCCACGGACCAGGGCTCCGGTCCTAGGGCTCTCAAGAGCGTAGCCGGATTAAAAGTCCCTGCCCCCACTTCCAGGTCATAGGGTTGCTGAACCACACAACCCCTGTCTGCCCAGAACCTCTCCAAAGTCATTATGAGTTCCTGAAAGGTCATCAATGCCTCCGAGACTCGTGCGGGGTTTCACCCGAACGAAAAAATCCCCTTCTGAGGGGATAAGTGCAAAATTATCACCTGATCTATTTGATGTCAAGGAACATAGCTATTCGGGGCGACTTGGTTTTCTGAGTTCCACATCATGTTATGCCTCAAAAATACCTTGCATCCTGCAACAGATAACTTTTATACTCTTCCTTCCGTTTATACCTTTATCGCCCAACCCGGCCTCCACAGTCGCGCTGAAGCAGGTGAAGGATGCACTGACTGGGAGAAAAATCCTGGATCATCACCTATTCAGTGACCTTATAGCTTAGAGCAGACACCGACTGCGGGTCAAAGACACCAAGCAGGCAATACACATGGGAATTATTGAAGTCGACCTGTTTTCAGAAGATGTGGATTCTCTCGATCATCCGGAGGTTGTCAAATTCAAAAGACTGTTAGAGGAAGTGGCGGATGAGTATCACTGCTATCTCATATCGTTTGAAATCGACCGTGGCACGGTTCTATTCTCATTTGGCAATGATGCCCTCGATGCAATGATTGTTCAATTATTGCAGACAGGTTCGACTTGACTCTATGGGAACTTCCTTTTGTAGAGCGTCGAAGGCGCGTCTGACAAAATCACGCAGCGACATTATGTCAAGTAGCAAGCGGTTTTTGGTCCTTGTCCGAGACGGTATTCTCTGTGCAGCCTGAGGACAGGCCTGATCTCTTGCATATCTTCATCCGCAAATTCTAACTGCATTAACGATCGGAACGGTCTGGTCTGCATCCACTGGATCATCTTCACTACTTGGGGGCTGATTCCGGGAGTCACGGCAGTCTCTTCCTGACATTTCAGGCAGGCAACCCCTCCTCTATCCCTCTTGAAGACGGCCCTTCCCTCCCCTTTATAAACCCTCCCACAAATACAGCATCTCTCAAGATTAATACCGTAACCCCCGAGGGTCATGGCCCTAACTTCGAAAAGGACGGGAATGGCCTCTGTTTGTCCTCCTCTGGAAAGGGCATCCAACGATTCCCGCAGTAACTCAAATATCTTCCGGTCACCCATCCCACAAGGGAATAAGATCTCCGTGAGTTCAACCATGTAGCTCGCATATGAGAGGCTTGTGAAGTCCGACCTCAATCCAGGGAAGGCGTTGATGAGTTTACCGGAATTCAGAAGATAGAGATCTCCACTTCTCTTCAGGGAGAACTGCAAATCCACGAGGCAGAAGGCGTCAAAGCAGTTGGCAAAACGTTTGCGACTGTTGCGAGCCCCTTTGGCAATACCCTTTATTCGACCTTTATCCGGGCAAAGAAATGTCACAAGGAGGTCTGTTTCACCCAACTCCTTTGTGCGCATGATAATCGAACGTGAAGTGTAAATCTTCATATTGTACCACTCTTGTCCAAAAACGGTGCTGAAATCCAGGGGTTCCGAAGCACGTAAGGGAACCTGAATTTCAATCGAATCTGACAAACATGTCAAATCAGGCGCTTATGTCTGCCAAAAACCGTTTTTAGATTTTTCTTGGACAGCAATGGTATTGTACTATGATTTCATCAGAGCAGACATACAACACGCTTCCATTCCATAGACCGTCTAGTCACAGGATGAAAACAGAAAAGACTAAAAGCGTGTCGATTTGACCTGGGGGATGAGGTGCCTTTGACACTGGTCTAGGAAGTATTCATCGGTCATCCCTGCAATGAAATCACGTACAATTTCGGCCGGGGATGTCTGCTCTCTATAC
>CAZCCX010000151.1:0-5664 GCA_964497115.1 uncultured Desulfobacteraceae bacterium | reverse complement strand
CGCCCCCTTCTAAAGATCTGTCGCAGAGAATCTTTTTAAGCAAGTTATTTCTGAGACACAACACTAGGAGGCTGTCCCGGAGTAGCAGTTTTTTTCAGAATTGAGGAATGCTCAAAAGATTACCGCAGGCATATAGTTGGTATTCCGAGGATAATTTTTTCGTTCATGACGAAGGGTTTGGGGAAAAGGGCATTCTCGGACAGCCTCCTAGTCAACACCCAATGCTATGAGACTTGAACTGCGATTTTCTAAACGCCCCCTGGAAGGTCTATCATGTCAGGCCGTGGTGATCCTCGCTTTTAGCGACCCTGATTTACCGAAAGGGGATCTGGCCGCTCTCTATGACAGAATGACAGGTTTTTGGCCCGACCTGGAAAAGACGGGGTTCTGGGCCGGCACCCCTGGCGAGACTCTCCTTCTGGCTTCGCAAGGTGTGATCGGGGCAGACAAGATATTAATCAAAGGGCTTGGAGAAAGCGCGGTTTTCGACACCATAGACCTGACGAATCGGATGGCGGAGGCCGGCGCTACATTGGATGGTATCGGTGTGAGGGAATTCGGCGTCCATATCCCGATTATGGCGGATTCTGATGAGGCCCATTCTTCACATCTGGAATTGGCCGCTCGCCACTTAGTGGAGCCATTTCTTGAGCATCATCAAGGTGACGCCGGTTTCACGCTAAAAATTATCTTCTCTGTGGGGACATACCCCTCGGCCATGTTGACCCCGGTCATTTTGAGACTTCGGGCAGATTTTTCATCAATTCAAGACCTCTTCATCGGGGAAGAACTGGTGCTGGAAATGGCAGCGGTTGGGAGAAGGTGATTTTTTCAATCTAGAATGTTTCATGATTTTTGAAGGCATTAGTGAGCTATGTCATATAACCATTTAGAATTAGAAAAGAAATGGCAGCAGATCTGGGAAAGAAACAGGCTGTTCAAAGTCGAGGAAAATCCTTCCAAAGAAAAGTATTACCTTCTGGAAATGTTCCCCTATCCATCGGGGAAGCTCCACATGGGGCATGTCAGGAATTACACCATTGGAGACGTGGTAGGGCGCTACAAAAGAATGTGCGGAAAGAATGTGCTCCATCCCATTGGATGGGATGCCTTCGGGCTTCCAGCGGAAAATGCCGCTATTGACCATGAGACCCATCCTGAAAAATGGACCTATCAGAATATAGAGACCATGAAATCCCAGCTTAAGAGGATGGGATTCAGCTATGACTGGGACCGGGAGTTGGCCACGTGTGATCCCAAATACTATCGGTGGGAACAACTTGTCTTTCTGAAGATGTTTGAAAAGGGCCTGGCCTATAAGAAAAGGACCTATGTAAACTGGTGCGAAGGCTGTCAGACCGTCTTGGCCAAAGAACAGGTGGAAAATGGTTGCTGTTGGCGGCATACGGACCAAGAGGTCAGCCTCAAGGAGATGGACAGCTGGTTCTTCAAGATCACGGATTATGCCGAGGAAATCCTTGATGCCTGTGATCAGCTCTCGGGATGGCCGGAGCGAGTCCTGGCCATGCAGAGGAATTGGATCGGAAAGAGCCACGGCGCCATCATCCGGTTCCCTTTAGAGAATTCAGACGAGGCGGTGGAGGTCTACACCACCAGGCAGGATACCCTCTACGGAGCCACCTTCATGTGCTTCGCTCCGGAGCATCCCATGGTCAAGGAGATGATTAAGGATCAGCCTCAAGAGGCTGAAATGCTAGAATTTATCGATAAGACGCTTAAGCTTGATTCTTATGTGAGAACCGCTGATTATACAGAGAAAGAGGGGATGTTTACAGGGAGGTACTGTCTGAATCCTGTGACCCACGAGAAGATCCCTATCTATGTGGCCAACTTTGTTCTTTTTGATTACGGGACCGGGGCTATCATGGCCGTTCCGACCCATGATCAAAGGGATTTTGAGTTTGCCAAGAAGTACGGTCTTTCTCTCCGTGTGGTTATACAACCACCTGGGGAGATCCTGAAAGAAGAGACTATGACGGAGGCCTATGAAGGAGAGGGCACCCTGGTCCATTCAGGCCCCTTTGACGGGCAGGGTAATCTGGAGGCCTTGGACGACATTGCCGATTACCTGGAATCAGAAGGCCTCGGACACAAAACCGTAAATTACAGGCTGAGAGACTGGAATATCGCCAGGCAGAGATACTGGGGAACGCCGATCCCTATTATCTACTGCGACACATGCGGGACGATGCCTGTACCTGAAGAGGACCTTCCCGTGGTGCTTCCCCTTGATTTGAAGATGAGTCCCAATGGGAGTTCCCCCCTTCCTCTTGAACCCTCCTTTTACGAGACCACCTGTCCCAAGTGTGGGGGCAGTGCCCGAAGAGAGACGGACATCATGGACACCTTTGTGGAGTCTTCGTGGTATTTTGATCGATACACCTGTCCGGATTATGAGGATGGCCCCATGGATCCCAAGAGCGTGGATTACTGGATGCCCGTAGATCAGTACATAGGCGGAATCGAGCACGCCATCCTCCACCTTCTCTATTCCCGGTTCTATACCCGGGTGCTTCGTGATTTCGGGTATTTGAAGGTGGACGAACCCTTTAGGAATCTCTTGACCCAGGGGATGGTCTGCAAGGAGACACAGGAATGCCCTGAACATGGATATCTCCATCCCGATGACGTGAAAGACCAGCGATGTGTTCATTGCCAGACCGAAATTATCACGGGACAGACCCTTAAGATGTCTAAATCAAAAAAGAATGTAGTGGACCCTGAGGATTTAGTCAATCGTTATGGGGCCGATACAGTGCGTATGTTTTGTCTTTTTGCCTCACCGCCCGAGCGGGACTTGGAGTGGAGCGACCAGGGCGTGGAGGGGTCATATCGGTTTTTGAGTCGAATCTGGCGGTTGATCACGGATCACCTGGAAGATATTTCCAGGGTCCCCAGCTTTGACGGCAAGGAAGACCTCTCGGCTCAATTAAAAGATCTTCACCGAAAGACCCATCAGACCATCGAAAAGGTGACCCGTGATATTGAGGATCGTTTTCACTTTAATACGGCCATCAGCGCAGTCATGGAACTGGTCAATGAGGTCAACAGGTTTCTTGGAAGTGCCCGGGATATGGGAGATTTGGCCTGGTCTTTGGTTAGAGAGGCTGTGGAGGCCACGGTCCTATTGCTTTCACCGGTGGCACCCCATATCACCGAGGAATGCTGGCAGATGCTGGGGCATGATAAAAGCCTTCTGGAAACTCCGTGGCCCGGTTTTCGGGCTGATGCCCTGGAAGTGGACAAAAGACTTATTGTCATTCAGGTCAATGGCAAGGTGAGAAGCAAGATTGAAGTTCCCGCCTCATTCGACCAGAAGGAGATCGAGACAGAAGCCCTCAAAGACGAAAGGATTCGGGGTTTGGTAGGGGAGAAGACGATCAAGAAGGTGATCGTGGTCAAAGACAAGCTGGTCAATGTGGTTATATAGGTAGTCAAGGCTGAAGACTGAAGGGAAGAAGAAAAATTCCGAAGGCTAAAGACAGGCTGAAGAAAATGTTTTTACAGAACATGGGGCAACATAGTCAATATGTTGTCAGTTAACTCTGAACCTATGAACGTTGAACCTTAAACCTTTGAAGAAAGAAGATGATGTAATGTCTTTAAAATATTGTTATTTTATCATCTTAGGAGTGACTATGCTTCTGCCCGGGTTTTTCATCACGGGTTGCGGATACTCTATTCGAGCCTCAGGGGATCCAATGGGTATCAAAATGGAAAGCATGGCCATCCCCATGATCGAGAGTACTTCTTCTGACCTCGGTTTTGAAGCCGACTTTACTCGCGTTATTCGGGAGGAGTTCATCAGAAATTCAAAGGTTCCGCTTGTATCCAAGGAAGAGGCCCAGACCGTTCTCAGTGGCCGGATTTATGATATCAGAACTGAACCTGTGAGTTATGACCTCGATCAGCAGACCGTCAATGGGACTGTGACCACCTATCCCGAAACAAAAACTCGTATGTTAAGGGTCAAGGTAGATATGAGATTTGAGGACAAAGGAACGGGGAAAGTCATCTGGCGGAATGAGAACATGGAAGAGAAAACGAGTTATGTTGTGGATAGGGATCCTCTGGTCACCCGATTCAACAAAAAGAATGCCCTGGAGACCATTGCCGAGAGGTTGGCCAAAAGAATCTTTCTCCAGACCATGGAAAGGTTTTGATGGCACGAGATCTGGCACCGGAGGAAGTCCTGAAATCCCTAAAAGAAGGAGACCTCGCTCCTTTTTATCTGTTTCACGGTCCAGGGGAATTCAGGTTGGAAAAAGTCCTGGACAAGATCCGTAGCAATTTTATTCCTGCTGCCGCAAGGGCTCTCAATGTAGAAGTGTTTTATGGAGGAGAGAAGATCGATCCGGCGGAAATCATTAGTAGAGCCCGTTCCCTTCCATTCCTGGCCTCAAACCGCCTGATCATTATCAGAAGAGCAGAGAAATTTCGTGCCGGTGAATTGGAGATGTTTCTATCCTATCTTGAAGAGCCTGTGGAAACCACCTGCCTCATTTTCGTTTCTTCCAAGACAGATTTCAGAATGAACTTCTACAAACGGATAAGATCGCTGGGCCGGGCCGTGAATTTTACAAATCTGAGTGAAAGGCAAGTGGTGCCTTGGATCAAACGAATGGCCGGGGAATTGGGACTGAAGATAGATGGCGAGGCTTGTGCCTATCTTCTTCAGATTGTCGGGAACAGCCTAAGGGAACTCTTTGCAGAATTGGAAAAACTTCGTCTCAGATATGGAGAAGAGGCCGTGGGAGTGGAACAGGTCAAAGAGCTTGCCTTTCACACCCGGGTTTACACGATATTTGAATTAATGAAAAGAGTATCTGAGAGGAAGTGCTCTGAATCTTTAAGGATTTTGAATCGATTCCTGGAAGAGGAAGACAAGCTGGGAGCCCCCCTTCAGATTCTAGGCATGCTCAACAGACAGTTCAGGCTCCTGTGGCAGACGAAACACATCCTTTCCAAGGGGGGGAGTAAGGCGGATGTGGCGAGGACTTTGGGACTGCCGGATTTTTCGGCAAGAGACTTTGTTGCCCATTCCCAGGTTTGGTCCATAAAGGAGCTTGAGAAAGGGCTTGGGCTGCTGTATCAGACAGACGGCCTGCTCAAATCAGGTTCGCGTGCAAAACCGGTCCTGGAGAATGTGTTGTTTTCTTTGTGTATACCATAAAATGGGTCACGTTCATGCGTGTTCGCAAAAACCTTTTGAAACGCTGGATCTATACGGTACGTCGATCTCCGGTCATGCCAATCTTCAAAAGGCGATATCTGTGGCGTTCGTTGCCGGTGGTCTGATTTTTAAAGGTTTAAGAGAGGTTTCCCAAGAATAAAGGGACATTCTGCGTTGGTCTGGAGGCCTAAACCCTTAAAAATCAGACCACTGCGGAGTCTGGGTGGAGTCTTTTTTGAGATATCGCCTTTAGAAGACCGGCATGACCTTCGAATGTGAACAATCACATGCGAACACCTATGAATGTGATCAAAATATTGCGAGGCAATCTTGACGAACTCGTAAAAAGTCATAAACCCGTCACTCCCGCCCCGCACTGTGTGCGGGATAAACTGCAACAGGGGTCCATAACATATTAGAATACCTGGATTCCCGCTTTCGCGGGAATGACAAAAACGGGGCAAAACGGA
>CAZCCX010000150.1:0-5678 GCA_964497115.1 uncultured Desulfobacteraceae bacterium | reverse complement strand
AGATAGTGAAGAGAAGCGAGGTACCCGAGTTAAGGCCGAGACTCCTTAGACAGGCTGCCCTTGAATTCGTGGGAGAAATTGAGCAGGTTCCTCCTCAATTCTCGGCAGTCAACTATAACGGCAGACGGGCATATTCCTTTGCACGAGAAGGGATTCGAGTTGACTTGCAGAAAAGAAAGGTCAGAATCCGTTCTTTGGAAATTACGTCTGTTAATCTGCCGGATGTGGCCATAAGCGTCGCCTGTTCCAGTGGAACCTACATCCGGAGCCTCGCTGCCGATCTGGGGAGTCGGTTGGGGCCTGGAGCCCACCTTACATCCCTAAGTAGGCTGAAGAGCGGCACCTTTGACGTAAGAGATGCTCTGGGGCTGAAAAAATTGGAGTCTCTATCCAAGGACTCGGTGTTTCAGGGGAAGGTCATCCCATTGTTTGAGGCATTGCCCGACATGTTGGAAATACGAGTGGATGACCTGATGGCCCGAAAGATCAGAAACGGGTATCAACCTCTGTGGAAAGACGTGATGAGGAGTGATTTTCCGGATTTCTTTGAAGGCTACTTGAAGCTGACGGAAAGACAGGAGTTTGTGGCTATTGGGAAGGCAGAGTTTTCGCAAGGGAAACGAAAGACATCGTTTAAGATTGTGAGGGTATTTCGCTAAGGTAATATACCCTTACTGAAGAAAGGTAAATGGTTTGCAGTCAAATCGATCGTTAATTAAAATGCAAGGAGGGAGAAGAAGTGGTTTTAACCCCAGAATACAAAAAGGACATTGTTGATCAATTCAAGCTTCATCAAAATGACACAGGTTCACCCGAAGTTCAGATTGCACTTTTGAGCAAACGAATAGGTTATCTCACCGATCATTTTAAGATTCACAAGAAAGATCACCATTCGCGGCGTGGCCTGCTTAAACTCGTGGGCCAGAGAAGAAGGCTTCTGAATTACCTCAAAAGAACAGATGTGATGAGATATCAAAACGTCATCAAAGAGTTGGGTATCCGAAAGTAACTTTCATCCGGAAAGATCCTATCCATCCATGTAAGAATGGAAATCTGGGTAAAGGTTCCGGCATGGAGAAAGGACAATAATAAGATGATTAAAAACACTTCAATCAAGATCAACGGCCAGACTTTGCATATTGAAAGCGGACGCATTGCTCGGCAGGCGAAGGGGGCTGCTGTTGTCACGCTGGGAGAGACAGTGGTTCTGGTGACTGCGGTAGCCACGAATGAAGTCCGGAAAGGGATAGACTTCTTGCCCTTAACAGTTGAATACCAGGAAATGTCCTATGCGGGCGGTAAGATTCCAAGGAATTACTTCCGCAGGAATATGGGACGGCCTGGTGAAAAGGAAACCTTGACAGCCCGGCTTATGGATAGGCCTTTGCGGCCTCTTTTCCCGGAGAACTGGACCTATGAGACGCAGATCATTGCCTCTGTCCTTTCCACGGATAAAGAGAATGAAGCCGACGTCCTGGCTATGCTTGGTGCATCAACGGCCCTTGAAATATCGGATATTCCTTTTGACGGACCTATCGCCGGAGTTCGTGTGGGGCGAATAGACGGAGAGTTTGTGGCGAATCCCAAGCTTAGTGAACAGGAGAATAGCGACATTAATATCATCGTTGCCTGCAATAAATCCGGTGTAGTCATGGTGGAAGGCGGGGGGCAGTTTGTGTCAGAGACGGATATGATAGAGGCCATTTTTTACGCACAGGAGGCCACTAAGCCGATGCTCGATATGCAAATCGAATTGAAGAAGGCGATTGGTAAAGAAAAGAGAGAGGTCCCCATCCCTGACAAAGATAAGGATCTGGAGACCAGGGTCGTTGAAATGGCGACTCCTCTGCTTCAGGAGGTCATTACCACATCCGACAAAGAGTTGAGACAGGAAAAGAGGGCCGAAACCTCGCGCTCCATCGTGGAGACCCTTTTAGATGAATATGAAGAAAAAGGGGCGGAGATCAAGGAAATCATTCATGATCTCGAGAAGAAGATGGTTCGGCAAATGATCCTGGAGAAGGGGGAGCGGATGGACGGGCGCTCATTTTCTGAAGTGCGACCTATTGAGTGCATGGTTGGGGTCCTGCCCAGGGTCCACGGAGCCGCTCTTTTTACAAGAGGCGAGACTCAGGCCATGGTCCTTACTACCCTTGGAACGGACGCGGACGAGCAAAGAATAGATACCATCTACGGTGACCGTTTCAGGAGCTTCATCTTTCACTATAATTTCCCTCCCTACTCTGTAGGAGAGGCCAGAAGACTCATCGGTCCGGGAAGGAGAGAGATTGGCCATGGCGCATTGGCACGCCGGGCCTTGCTGCCCGTGCTGCCCAGTAAGGAAGATTTCCAATATTCGATTCGGGGCGTCTCAGAAATTCTGGAATCCAACGGGTCTTCTTCTATGGCGAGCGTCTGTGGCGGTTCACTTTCTCTCATGGATGCGGGAGTCCCCATAAAAGGCGCTGTTGCGGGGGTCGCTATGGGTCTTGTAAAGGAGGGAGAGAAAGTCGCCGTTCTCACGGACATTATCGGGGACGAGGATCATTACGGGGATATGGATTTCAAGGTGGCCGGCACGGCGGACGGTGTCACGGCATTGCAGATGGATATCAAGTGCGACGGCATCACCAGGGAAATCATGCAGAAGGCCCTTGCCCAGGCAAAAGAGGCCCGGCTCTCTATCCTGGAAAGCATGAATGAAGCGATTTCTCAACCCAGGAGTGAGATCTCCGAATATGCGCCCATCATTACCACCATCGTGGTGAAGCCCGAAAAGATACGTTTGGTTATTGGTCCCGGGGGTAAGACCATCAAGGAGATCATTAATGCCAGCGAATCAAGGATTGAAGTAAATGATGACGGCAAGGTGGTTATTGCGTCCGCTGACGGTGAAGGCGCACAACTGGCCATCGACATGATTAACGAGCTTGTTCAAGAGGCGGAAATCGGCAAGGTTTATAATGGAACCGTGAGAAAGATCATGGATTTTGGGGCCTTTGTCGAAATCCTGCCCGGAACGGATGGACTGATTCACATATCTCAGCTGGATAAAACCCGGGTCAACAAGGTCACGGATATTCTGAATGAGGGTGATGAAGTCAGAGTAAAAGTCCTCGACGTGGATAGAAATGGAAAGATCTCTCTGTCGCGAAAGGCCGTACTGGGTGATGACCAGGATGTATCGTAAGACGGTTTTGGAAAACGGGGTTAGGATCCTTTCTGAAAGGATGGATCATTTTCAGTCTGTCTCCTTGGGGATATGGGTGAGTGTCGGTTCCCGTGATGAGGTGAAGAAGGAAAACGGCATCTCCCATCTAATCGAACACATGATCTTCAAGGGAACAGGAAATCGTAGCGGCCTTGAGATTGCCAAGGAACTGGATGCTATTGGAGGGTTTTCCAACGCCTTTACGGGGAAAGAACATACCTGTTTCTACTCAAAGGCATTAAATAAGGATTTCAATCGCTTGGCGGATATCCTCTCAGATATCTTCCTCAATTCAATCTTTGACCCTCAGGACATGGATCGGGAGAGACAGGTCATCCTTCAGGAAATCAATATGATGGAGGACACCGCTGATGATCATATCCATGTGCTCTTTAATGATCTTTTTTGGCGTAACCATCCTCTCGGCATGTGCGTCTTGGGTACGGATGAAACGGTTTCAAAAATAGGAAAAGAGGCCGTGCTCGATTACATCAGCCGGTTTTACACACCGGACAGGGTTCTTCTCGCAGCTTCAGGGGACATCGACCATGATGCGCTGGTGGCTTGCTTTCAGCCGGTTTTTGACCCTCTGGTATCCAACAGTGAAGCCCATTTGAGAGATATCCCCCAAGTAAATGCCGGGGTCTCATGCCACTGGAAAGACCTGGAACAGGTTCATATCTGTATAGGAGGCAGGGGACCGGACCTTTCCAGCGACATGAGATTCGCCGGTGCTGTCTTAAATACAATCCTTGGCGGAAGTATGAGTTCTCGTCTGTTCCAGGAGATCAGGGAAAAGAGAGGCCTTGCCTATTCTATCTATTCTTTTCTCTCTGCCTATTCGGATACGGGGCTCTTTGGCGTCTATGCGGCCACAGACCCTTCGGAGGTCAACCATACCCTGGAGGTTGTTAATACAGAAATAGAGAAGATTAGAACGGGAGAGTTGCCTGAGACAGAACTCGATGCGGCCAAGGAACATCTTATCGGGAGCATTTTATTAGGATCTGAGAGCACAGATGCCGGTATGATGCGACTGGCCAAGAATGATTTTGTCTTTGGTGAGTATGTGAGCCACGACGCAATCGTAGCAGAACTAAAGAAGGTTACAGTCGATGAAGTGGTTGCTGTTGCAGAAGAGACGTTCCGAAACGATGAAGTCTCCTTGGTGACCCTTGGCCCTACAAAAAGTGATGACCTGGATTTGACCTGCCTCCAGTTCAATTGATAGCCGGCACGGCACCTCCCTTTCTTGCCGCACCAAGCGGCACCCTTCCCGGATTTTGGCCTCCAGCTTTACTCAAGGTCACTTTTGTCCCAAAAACGGTGCTAAAATTTAGGGGACTGGGGGTCTCTTTTCAAGCTCAAACCATTTGTCCGGAGGTAGTGGAACGGCCGTTCGACAGGCTCACGGTCCTGCCCTCGGCCATGAGCTCGGGCCGAATGGAGCAACGTCGAAGGGCACCTCATTTTTGCATATACGGCAGCAGCCCCACAGAACAAGTTTTTTTGAGCGACGGACCTGGCATGTGCCTGTCCGGAGACCCTTTCGTCCCGAAGATGGGGGCGGTAAGGGCAGAGGAGTCTTGTAGGTTTGAACTTGATCTGCCAAGAACCGTTTTTAGATTCTTCTTGGACAACAAGACTCAAGGTATCGAATGATCGGTGATAGAATAGACTTAAGGATGTGCTTTGGAAAAAGTATTTATCAAGTTCAAGCGTTTGGATGATAGCGCTGATTTACCTCTGCCGTGTTATGAGTCAAAAGGGTCCTCCGGTATGGATATCAGGGCTTGTGTCAAAGATCCTGTTATACTACAGCCTGGGCAAATTAAACTGATTCCCACCGGATTAGCCGTTTCTATTCCCTTCGGATATGAGGCACAGATGCGACCTCGAAGTGGCCTTGCCCTGAAACACGGCATCGGACTTGTCAATTCTCCCGGCACTATTGATTCGGATTACAGGGGGGAAATAGGCATTATCATGATTAATTGGGGGGAGAGTCTATTCACCATAGGGAGAGGGGACCGAATTGCCCAGATGATTATCACTAAAGTGTGCAGGGCTGATATCGCGGAAGCGGAAATGCTTGATGATACCCTGCGGGGGGAAGGGGGATTCGGCCACAGTGGGGTGAAATAGGAGAAAGAAGGTCAATTCTCCCCACCTTTCTGACATACTGTTTTTTGAACAATTATTGTGGTTTTTGAATGCCCCATCCGCTTGCGGTGGGTTTACATGAGTTTTGACTAAACCCTCCACCTCTGGTGGAGGACCCGGAAAGGTTCTACCATTCCGGGGAAAAAGGGGAGGGTTGTATCGTAAGGGAGTATTGCTCAAGGGACAAAGGCCATTCTTTCGTTCCGAGGCTCCCGTGTCCCGCCCCTGGGCGGGAGGCTTCCCCCATAAATAAGCCACGAAAAGACGGCGCCCTCCCACCAGTCGCTTCAGAAAAGCCTTTGTC
>CAZCCX010000149.1:0-5680 GCA_964497115.1 uncultured Desulfobacteraceae bacterium | reverse complement strand
AGTCATACCGCAGAGCCCTGGATGCCATCCAGTCCGGGCGATTCAAGGATGAGATTGTCCCTGTCGAGATTCCCCAGCGCAAAGGGGACCCGATTCTTTTTGACCAGGATGAATGCCCCAGGGAAACAAGCTATGAGATCATGGCAAAGATGCCTGGTGCGTTCAAGAAAGACGGCAAAGGAACAGCGGGCAATGCGTCCATCATCAGCGACGGTGCTGCAGCGGTTGTGGTCATGTCCAGGGATAAGGCCGAGGAAATGGGGTGTGAAATACTCGCCACAGTCGGGGCCCAGGCCTCCTATGGGATAGATATGAAGTATGTGTTGGTCGCTCCTATCTTGGCGATTCCGAAATGTCTGGCAAAGGAAGGGATCTCTCTGGATGATGTGGATCTTATCGAGGTCAATGAGGCCTTTAGCGGATCTTCAGTTGCCATATTGCGAGAACTCAATCTGGACCCTGAAAAGGTGAATGTGAACGGCGGCGCCGTTGCCCTGGGCCATCCTATCGGTGCGAGCGGTTGCAGGGTACTGATCACATTACTCCATGAGATGATCAGAAGGGATAAGAAGACAGGCCTGGCCACCTTATGTCTCGGTGGTGGTGAAGCGGTGGCAATGGTCGTCAAACGGTAGATTTTCGTTTTAGGATGGAGGGGATCCCTCACCGGGGGGTCCCTCTTTATATACAAGGCCTTTCATGCGGTCTTCTGCGATTAAAGAGACTCTGTTTCAGTCTCGTGGACCGTTTCTATGACTCTCCCAAAGGCTTCTGCCGAGGGGGATAAGGGCTCGTCCTGAAGGTGGACGATGACCCGTCTGATCGCTGGGGGCCCTTCGATAATGCGGATGCTCCTGAGCTTTCCTTCTCCCGACTCCTTCCCGCCAGGGTTATCACACGCCATCCAAAACCTGAACTCACAACCAAATGTGCTTGTGGCTTTCAATACCGTAGAACATGACCCCAAGAATCCGGACACAGTGAGTGACATTCTCATATAACGCTTTCCACGGATTCTTTGCTGTTGACTCGCCGTCCTGTATTCATTACCATTGTGGAGTTTGAGCTGGCCGCTCAACGATGCATAACGGCCCTACCTTTTTTGCTCACAGTAATGCTTTCTTTAGAACAGTTGTTTTGGTGTGGATCGCGTAACCAAGAACAGGGGAATATCCATCTAAACCCTAACCTATTAGATATGAGGAGGTAACACATGGAAAGGCGAGATTTTCTCAGACTGGGATTGGCAGGGGTCGGCACCATGGCCCTGGCCGACAATGCGTGGGCTCTTAAGTACTATCCCAGGCCCTCTGACAAGAAATGTTCCGTGCTCTACGGGACCTGGTGCGGAAGCTCCCGCGACGCCGCAGTATGGATCTCTGAGGGGATGGGAGGGATCGCCGATGTCTTTGATGCACGTGAAAACCCTGATCTCAAGGGATTTGATCACATCGTCATCGGTGGCTCCATTCGAAGCATGGTCACTCCCAAAGAGTTGCAGGATTACATCACAAAGAACAAGGGATGGCTCCAACCCAAGGTTCGGGGCCTGTTTGCCGTATGCGGCAATGGGGAACGCCCGGTCGGACCGGAACAAACCACCATGCTTATTGATAACCATTTGGCCAAACTGTGTGAGGTCGGCAATATCCCGTCAAGGGTGTTTAACGGCAGAATCACAAAATCATTGATGGAGCCTGAGGTAGCCAAAATGATGGAGGAAATGTATCCCAATATGATGGGCAAGCCTTTGGAGGACTACGACCTTCTCAAACGCACTGATTGTATGGCCTTCGGCAAAGAAGTCCTGAACAGCATAACCCCTTAAGTTGCATAAAGAACATGACAAGGGTCTGCTAAAAGCAATAATTGAAACAGTGTTTTGGTGATCAGCAGCTCTCTTAGGAATCGACATAGAGTGAATTGCAGAAAGCCGAGAAGTTTGTTGTGTTCTTTACCTGTCAGGAAAATCGAGGTAAAGTCTCAAAAAAGACAATTGCCTTTGAGGCGCTGCCGGGAAGTCTTTTGGCAGCGCCTTGCCTAAAATCGCCCCCTTTCTACCGTAAAAACTTCAATCTATATACTTTCCCGTCTTTCAGGAATTCTCGATCCCTTGGGATTCTTTGTTTGACTTGAGCGACAAAACAATCATACTATAATGGCATAAGATTCCTCTTTCATCGGCCATGATTGCAATGGCGCTTCAGAGGATACTGAACTGATGATCCCTACTACTGAGCAGTGTCTTGAGTTCATGACTCAATATGAAATGTTGGAGAACATTAAAGGCCATTCCATCATGGTGGAGAAGATCGCCCGTGTCATTGCGTACCACCTCAACGGGTCGGGTTCTTTTCACCTTTCTCTGGAAAGAATCTCGGCGGGAGCCCTTTTGCACGATATCGGAAAGACGCGTGGCCTCAATGAGGGGGAAACCTATACTCGAACCCATGCGGATATGGGAAAGACCATTTGCCTGGAAAACAACTTGGATGAGATCGCCGACATTGTAAGGGAGCATTTACGTCTGGAGAATTTTGACCCTGATGAGGACATCAATGAAAGAGAAATCGTCTACTACGCGGACAAACGGGTCACCCATGAAAGGATCGTCGATTTGGAGGAACGGGCGGAATATCTTCTCGATCATTACGCCAAAGAGGATGAAATTCGCGCCAAGATGATCAAAAAGAATATGGCCTTATGCGCCAGAGTCGAAAAAAAATTGTTCGCGCATCTTCCCTTTGAACCCCATGAAATGGCTTCAATGATCAATAAAATGGACAAGTGATCATTGATCAACCCCCTCGTCACTTGTTCCCGTAGGCATTCCTGTGGATACGATCAAAAGGAAGGTCTTTTTTTTTATGCCCCGGCTTCTGCTCATCAGGGTATCCCACGGCTACGATGGATTCGACCTCAAGGTGTTCAGGGAGGAGAAGCAGTTGGGAGACATATCCTCCGGCGGTCTGCTCGTCATTGTGCATTCTCTCTCTAATCTGTATCCAACAGCTTCCAAGACCAAGGGATTCAGCGGCCAGATGAATGAAGATGGATGCGATGGAGCAGTCTTCCACCCATACATCACATTTGACAGGATCCCCGCAGACCACAATGCCAAGGGGAGCCCCCTTGAGGAATGTGGAACCATGGGGCTTTGATTGTGAGAGTTTTACCAGACAATCCCGATCATTGACCACGATGAATTCCCAGGGATTGCGACTCATGGAGGATGGAGAGCGCAATGCGACTTCAACCAGTGTCTCTATCTTTTTCTCCTCAACCTGTTGGTCTTTAAACTTCCTGATACTTCTTCGTTTTTCAATAAGCGACAAGAACATGACAACTCTCCTCAGGTGACAGCTTCTCTCTATTCATACTTGGAATCCCTCCAAATAGTCAACCCACCCTAGATACTCCCAAATGGCATGCCAATGGCAATTTGTGGTCCTCCGGTCAATGAATACCCTAATTATAAAACCTTTCAAAAACTGGGAGGGTCATGGTGTCTTTTCGGAGTGACTGTTGGGAGGCCTTCATTATTTCAGAATGTTAGAGAATGGGGGACCCCCTGGCCCCGAGCGAAAGCGAGGGGAACAGTGGAGGGGGGAGGGTTCACCCGGCTCTAACATCCTGAAATGACCAGGCCGTGAGACTCGGAACCGGAGAAAAAATATCATGACCCATACGCTTTAGCATTAGCCTTGAATACATGCTTCTTTCAATCGTGCTCATTAACCGGAAGAACCCAATTTGTTGAGTTTTCAATGAGTCTTGACTAGGCTAGTCTCAACTCGATAGATTCTTCACGCCAGTGAGGCTCATCACGCGGAGCGTGAGGCATCTTCTAGGATCAAGCTAATCGGCTTGAATCAGCCACCGCAGAACGGTTGGGTCCTACAGTATCAAACCATATTGAACCCTAGCTCATAAACAAAGATCTGGACAAGTGTATTGCCCAAAGACTAATTTAGGCTGTGTTACCGCAGTTGATCTTTTTGAAGAAGAAACAGTGACAATGACTATCCTTATCCCTAAGCAGGGAGAATTTCAATGAATTTGCTGTTTGACGCAATGACTTTAGTCGCCTGCCTGGCAGGCCTCTGGATCGGTGCCGATTGGGTAGTGGAGAGTTCAGTCCGCACCGCCAAAAAAATCGGAATTTCCCAACTGATCATCGGCCTGACCATCGTATCATTAGGGACCTCGGCCCCAGAGTTTGCTGTTTCCGCTCTAGCGGCCCTAAAAGGGCATGGCAACATCTCAGCTGGTAACGTGGTTGGATCGAACATTTTTAACTTAGGGTTTATCTTGGGCGGGGTCGCGATAGTCCGCCCGATCAGCACATCTAGCACCATCGTCAAGCGGGACGGAAGCGTGCTGGTTTTTACCACCTTTTTGCTGTTGCTGCTTTTCATGGATCTGTCCCTCACATTTTGGGAAGGTATGCTTTTGATATGCCTCCTGGTGGCCTACATTTTATACCTGTTTTATTCCCGGCAAACGGTCAGTGAAGAGATATCCGCCGGATCTTTCAGATGGGTCCACCCGCTCATGCTTCTCACCGGCTTTGCATTCATCCTCCTGAGCAGCCATTTTCTGGTTGATTCGGCCATATCTGTCGCTCGGACTTTCGGTATTTCCGAATGGGTGATCGGCGTCACGATCGTTGCCATGGGAACCTCGATACCGGAACTGGTCACCTCTCTGGTAGCCGTTTTGAGAGGGCATCACGGCCTTTCGGCAGGAAACCTTGTGGGAAGCGATATATTCAATCTGCTGGGTGTTCTCGGTGTTGCTGGAACCCTGCAACCCATGACCGTGAGTCCCGAGGCATACGGCAGTCTGTTTCTTTTGTGCGGCATGGTCATCACCGTCGTGGTAATGATGAGAACCGGCTGGCGGATCTCGCGGATTGAAGGGGCGGCGCTGGTATGCATGGGTATAGCGCGGTGGATAACGGATTTCATATAATAATGATATCTCTGGACTAGATTTCAGCCAGTATACAGCTGCAAGAGGTCATAATAAAGGTCCTCAGCTATGTCTTTCGGTAAAGGGCGATGATCCCTTCGAGGGGCTTTTGAGGGGTAAGGAGTTCCAATCCGTTGATTTTGGGCAGGATCTTGTCCAGGCCATAGACCATGAATATGGCCCCCTTTTTCGCTTTTCGGGCTATCAGCTCTGAAAACTCCTCATACATGGACAGGTAGGTGTAGAAGAGGTCGAATTCCTCGAAACCCGTATCTGTTCTGTTCTTGATGGCCTCATGGGTTTCGTCATCAAGGGTATCGCCAAGAAAGAGAGAGATGTTGTCGGGCGGGAGAGGAAGTCGGTCAGTCTTCAAGGCGTCTTCCAATTCTGTCTTCACAGGGACATACTCATCCATAATCCATTCGTTGAGCTCTATGCCGATGGACTTTCCGGTCAAATAGCTCATGAGCACGTTGACCCTGCCGTCGGCACAGCCCATATCCAGGAACAAGCACTTCTGGGGGATGAGGAGAGACCGGGCTATAAGCTGGGCTATGGCTGCCTTCACCCGGCCCAGATCACTGGATCGTCTAAAACCCATGGAGCCGATGTGCCCCACCTTTCTCCGGTCATAGAAGTCTGCGACGGTTTGAAGGGTCTCTTCAAGTTTGTCAGTCTTCACAGGTTCTGGGTTCAAAGGTTTTCC
>CAZCCX010000148.1:0-5731 GCA_964497115.1 uncultured Desulfobacteraceae bacterium | reverse complement strand
TGACCCGTATTTCTGAGGAGGTGGAAGGCAAAGTGACCTTTCAACGCCTTGACTTCTCATTCTTCCCCAGACCGCACGCGCTGATCTACCAAGGTGTTGTCTTTGTCCCCGGAAGAGTCAACGGGACCTTTGAGACCTTGAAGCTTTACCCGAAGATCCTGCCTCTTCTTATAGGCCAATTGGGTCTGACAGAGGTTCTGGTGGAACAACCTGATTTCAAAGTCATACTCCCGACAAGATTCGAGACGGAGGGGAAAAGTCATAACTCTCCCCTTTCAGTAAAGATTGAGGCGTCCTTGACACCGCTTCTGGCACCCCTGGCAATGAACGCGCCTCATCTGATCATCGGAATAGAGAACGGCCGCGTGGAGTTTTCCGGGGAGCGGGAATCCCCTTTTTCTTTCCATCATGTAAAGGCCCACATTGTCTTTCCTCCAGAGGAATTGACCTGTCACCTCACTTGTTCATCCGACCTAGGGGAAGAGATAGAGTTCGAAGGGAGATTGAACATAGAGAATCAAAAGGGTAAAGGGCGGGTGGACATAAAGGGTTTCTCCCCTCACAGGCTCATTAACCGTCTTCTTCCTGATGCGTTTCTTTGTCTCGCCGAATCTCAGACCAATTTGAAGTTGAACCTCGATTTTGTCGGAACTCAAACACTTACAGGAGACATGGAGTGGACTCTCCCTCACCTGGTCCTACAGCATGAGAATGAGAAAGTCGTCCTCAACGGACAGAAGCTCAAAGCCGCTTTTGCGATGCATGAGGGGAAGACGGAACTGTCTCTTGACGAGCTCAGCCTTGATTCTCCATCCCTTTATGTAACCGGCAAGCTTCTGTTCGATCAGGACCCTTCCCCGGAAGTCATCCTGGAGCTTCAAGGACGGGACCTGGACGTTCATTCACTCCGTGAAGTGGTCCTTTCTTTGGCGGGAAACATTCGCAATGTCGATAAATTTTTTAAAATTGTCAGGGGCGGACATGTACCTTGGGTCACTCTCAGTGCACGGGGAAAGAGCCTCTCTGACCTGAAAACACTTGATAACACCCTTATCGAGGGCGCCATGGATCACGGAAATATCTTCGTTCCCCGCGCTGAATTGGATCTGACGAAGGTAAAAGGGAAAGCGATTATTTCCAGGGGCATCCTGCAAGGGAATGACCTGGAGGCAAAGCTGGGTAACTCCTCTGGTCGTCAAGGTAGTTTGACTCTCGGCCTTCGAAAGAAGGACAAGGCCTTTCACCTGGATATCATGGTACAGGCCGATCTTATTCAGTTGCCTCCCATTCTGAAGCGTGTGGGGAAGAATGAGCGTTTTCTAAGAGAACTCTCCTTTTTCGATGAGGTGAAGGGGAGCGCTATCGGGAGACTGGTTCTTGGAGAGGAAAAGAGGTCTATCAGAGCCCGAGTCGATGTCTCTGAATTCAATTTAGACGCCAAATATCGAAGAGTTCCGTATCCCCTGAAAATCCGTCAAGGGCGCCTTTGCTATTCTGCGACTGAAATCGATCTTTCCGGCCTAAAGGGTGAATTGGGAGCTTCCTCGTTTTCGGATCTCGGGGTGCGAATTGACTGGAGCCGGCCATCAGACCTTCGAATCGAATCAGGTGAAATCTGTCTATTCCTTGATGAAATCCATCCCTGGTTGAGTTCCTTTGAAGCCCTACCCTTTTTTCACTCTCTCAAAGATACCGGGATAAATGGGACGCTTCTCTTCTCCAACCTGAGCTTGAAAGGTCCGTTACGGAGTCCCAAAGACTGGCTTGTGCTCGCGACCGGAAAAGCACGGGAGCTTGTCTTTGATTCAAGTCAATTTCCGGGACCCATAAAAGTGTCTAAAGGAAATTTTGACGTCCTCGAGGACACAACCCGGCAAGAACTCCATTTTCAAGAGACCCAAATCAGTATGCTTGACGCTTTCTTGACCGTATCAGGTTATCTCGACGACTACCGAAAAGGGCTTAACCTTGCAGACATCAATCTGAAAGGGAATGTGAATCTCGAAGGCACTAACTGGATCTCAAACCTGCTCCATATCCCCAATGAATTTAAGGTTAGATCCCCTCTCTCCGTTTCTGAGGGTCGGTTTTTATGGGACAAGGGTGTCAAGACCTGTTTTAAGGGTGATTTGCTCCTTCAAAGCGGCCCGCAGATTTCTGTGGACATTGTCAAAGAACCTGAGTCATTTGTTTTCAAAAACCTTCATGTCCGGGATGAAGACTCACAGGCTTCGGCTGAACTTACCATGGAAAAAGACGCGTTTAGTGTCAACTTCACCGGCAAAATCAGTGAAGCGACCATCCATAAAGTCTTTATCAGAAAGCTGTCATACCTGTCAGAATTGCAGGGGGATTTCAAAGCGAGTATCCTTTTTAATCAACCCAAAAGATCCACAGCCCAAGGAAAGCTTACAGGAAAGGAACTTATATTCCCGTGGGGTCTTAAGGTCCCCTTACGGATAGGATCATTTGCCATTAACGGTCAAGGGGATCAAATCAAGGTGGACTCTGCCGTCTGCACATGGGGTGAATGCCGAGGAGTCCTTGACGGGACACTGAATTTTGCCGAGACAGAATACGCATTTGATATGAGCATCTCAAGCGATGCTTTGATCCTAGATAAGCTCAAGATACTCTTTGAAATGGGTCCCAGGGATAAAGAGACCAACAGACTATGGAATGCCCCCGTACATGGGAACGTCAAACTGAACTTGGGGGCTTTCACCTATGATGAGAACTTCACATGGACACCCTTTCAAGCGGATATCTCATTTCACCCGGAAAAAGTAACGGTTTCAGTCACTGACGCCGAGTTATGCGGAATTTCGACACCCGGCACCCTTGAATGGACCACAGAGGAGGTGTCATTTGATTTTCGCCCTATGGCCGAGAAGCAAGATCTGGACCCTACAGTCAAATGCCTACGAGGAGGAAAGGTCAGAGCAACGGGCCTTTTTGACTTAAAAGGGGACATTAAAGCGAGGGGAAAAGCCGAACACTTATCTGAGTCAGTTCAAGGGAAGCTGGAAGCCTTTGCAGAAAATGGGCGAATCAATCACAGTATACCGTTGGAAAAAGTCTTTGCGTATCTCAGTGTAATCGAGATATTTCGAGGTCAGCTCCCCAACATGACCGAAGAAGGGCTAGCCTATAAATCCATAACCATTCGCGGGGATTTTCAAGAGGGAAAATTTGTGCTCAAGGAAGGGGTTTTGAACGGTTTCTCTATGAATATGGCTGCGGAAGGCTATTATGATTTGAAAGACAAGAGGATGAAAGGGACGCTTCTGGTGGCTCCCATGGCAACAGCAGATAGTGTCATTGACAAGATACCGGGGATCAATCATATCATGGGTGGAACTCTGGTCTCGATTCCCGTTAAAATCGAAGGTGAACTGTCAGACCCCGTGGTCAATGTCCTTCCGGCCTCCTCAGTTGGAGAAGGGTTGTGGGGAATGATGAAAAGGACTGCCGAACTTCCATTTATGATCATAGATTCTGTTTTTTCAAATAATGGTGAAGACCAGGAAGAAAACCAAAAATAGCGATCTACTCCTCATCCCTTCATGGCCCCGGCAGTTAAACCCCCAACCAGACGACGCTCAAAAACGAGAAACAGGACCAGGATGGGAAGAGTCACCATAACCGACGCGGCCATCACCAGTTGTTTGGATAGATGTACGCTCCCCTCCAATTGAACCAGTCCTCGGGATAGGGTGAATTTCTCAGGCGAATCCAGAAACATAAAGGCAAAGAGAAACTCATTCCACGCGATCATAAAGGTGTAGAGGGCCACGCTCGCCAAGGCCGGCGCTGAAAGGGGGATGACGATTCGCCAGATCACACCGAATCGACTGCACCCGTCGATCAGACCGGCATCTTCCATTTCAGAAGGGAGTGTCTGAAAGTAGGTTCGAAGCATATACAAGGCCACGGGAAGGGTCTGGGCCAGATAGACAAGGACGAGCACATGAATGGAATCCCGAAGCCCCATACGGGAAAACATGACGTAGAGGGGAATGACCAGGACAATAGCCGGAAACATGTAGACAAGCAAGATAGAGGTGGACATCAACTTTTGGCCTCTAAATCTAAGTCGAGTCACAGCATATCCTCCTATGGTGGCCAACGTCACTGAAAACAGGACGGTGATGACGGAGACGTACACGCTGTTAGAGATGTACCTCAAAAATCCGTGTTCAAAGAGGACTTCGCGATAGGCGTCAAAGTTGATGTTTTTGAGGTCCAGGCCCAGATTGCCAGGATTTAAGAGAATCTCTTCCAGAGGTTTGAAGGATGACACCACCATCCAATAGAAAGGGAATGTCACCATCAGGATGAAAATAGTAATGCCTAGGATCCTGAGGATTCGAATAATGTGATTTTCAAAATGCTCCCGGGTCATCGCTTTACATCCGCACCTCAATGAGGACTTCTGGACAGGATTGCTTAAAACCCTTGTTCACAATTTTCATGAAGTGGTTTCGTGGGATCATTTTTTCAACCGGTCAGTAGAAGTCTTGAGAAGTATCCTGTTAATCCTGTTATCCCATCAAAATATTATTTCTTTTTCGCCAGCCAGCGGAAGTAGATGATGAGAAATACAGAAAGAAGCCCAAAAAGGACCATTGCAGCCGCTGAGCTTGCTCCGATGTCAAATTCCCCAAAGGCGTAGTCATACACCTCAATAGTGAGAACCCTGGTGCCTGCCTGCCCTCTTGTCAGCAGAAATATGTCATCAAACTTATTCATGGTCCAGATAAACCTAAAGAGAAACAGTGTGGATAGAACCGTCGTCATCTGAGGCAATGTAATGTGAAAGAACCGCTGAAAAGGACTCGCCCCATCCACAGAGGCAGCCTCGTGCAGCTCATGGGGTATAGCCTGAAGCCGGGCCAGAATGAATAAGAATGCAAAGGGGAAATACCGCCACCCTTCAAAAAAAATGACTGAAATAAGTGCAAGAGGAATACGTATCTGCATCCCAAGCAGATCCAGGACCCACCATTTCTGGGAAAGAAAGGGGATAGGCTGGGACAGGAGTCCTTTGTTGACACCAAACCAGTTTACGACACCAAGCTGAGGATCCAGGATAAAACTCCAAGTAAAGGCGACGGCCACGACAGGGGCAATATACGGGGAGATGAAGAGTCCTCTCACCAGCCCTCGTCCAGGGAATTGGCCATGCACAAGAAGGGCGGCGATTAATCCCAGGAGGACAGAGAAAGCGCTTCCTGCTATGGTATAGATCAAGGTGGTGCGAAGGACCGGCACAAAGTCGGAATCGCCAAACACCTTCTGGAAGTTCTGAAGAGTCAAGTTGAGTTCAGAAAAGGATATGTTGCGAAGACCTTCTAGAGAGACCGGCTTGATACTGAGCCACAGGTTCCAGATGACCGGGAACACAACAAAGCTTAGGACTACGGCAAAGGTGGGGAACAACATCCAGAAGGCCAATCTGGCCTCCTGATCAGAAAAGCTATGAGGGCTCTGTTTCATTGATTGAAGGCACGGCTTTAGGCTTTTAATTCCTGGTGTTTAACATTAAATATATTTGATATCATATTGACCTTACTGTTTTTAGCTACTTTTCTTATTGCCCAAGCGAACCTCAAAGGTTCGACCATTTTACCGAGAATATTGAACGGCAAACTAACGCTTTTTTGACATCCAACGTTGACGAACTCGTAAAAAGTCATAAACCCGTCACTCCCGCGAAAGCGGGAGTCCA
>CAZCCX010000147.1:0-5739 GCA_964497115.1 uncultured Desulfobacteraceae bacterium | reverse complement strand
CTCAAGACGATATCTATAGGGTCCAGTGGCGGTGATCTGACCTTTGAGGGTTTAAAGGGCCGTCTCTTCTAGGCGAGCTACACATTCTGCCATAAGTTCTTGGGCGTAAACCCTCAAAGCTCAGATCACTGGGGGTTCAGTGGAATTTCTTTCTGAGATATCGTCTTTCGGGAACAGCCCGTGCATCATTACATAATTTGGCCGTGAATATATGACACAACACTGGTCAAGCAATCGACATGCATGGGGCTACAGATGCCTCGCATATTTCAGGAGGTTCTTGCTTATGCGCAATTGATAGTCGGGCTGGGTGAGTTCATTTCCTCTTTCATGGAAGGGGACAAAGACCAGAAGAAAACCTTTTGGCCTTATCTCTATCTCCTTTAGTTTCGGGAAGAGGGGTCTTTGGGGTTTCATAAAGTTGGCCAGGCCTAGCTTAAGACTGTCAATGGCTTCTGTGAGGGGCAGGGTGACCGGATAGTGCTGAGCCTTGGGAAACTCAGATATCCATTTCCCCTGCGGTTGGGACAGGGTGAGATTGCGTGAGAAGCGCAGGAAATCATCCGGTCGAACCTTAAAGGCTGGGGACCAGAAATGGAAAGGCATCTCTTTCCAATTATCCCTAACCACTTTGGGCAGGTTGGCGACTTTGACGAGATCTGCGTATGAATTGAGGTCTATGCCGGAGACGTCCGACTGTATGCGATAAAAGGGAAGGTACGTGATGTGGTCGCCCTCTGCAGGCATGAAAGCAAATAGCAGTTCCTTGAGGTTCTCTTTCCCCGGGTACCAGACGGAGTTGCAGTGGTCACAGGTCAGAGCCAAGGAATCTCGTTGACCCTTGAGATCCCATCCGCACCGCGGACATTGGGCCGGGACAAACCGGACACTCCATTCTGCAGCCCCACCTGGAAGGGCGGTTGTGTTGAAGTCTTCTGGAAGCGGCAGGGAAACCGCCTTATTCAAGACCGCATCATACATTTTTCCGTCTGCATAGAAAGGGGCATAAACTTGACTCAAGGTTTCACCAATAAAATCCTGGTGAAAAATGGGCTTTGGAAGGGAGGAATTGAACCGTTCTTTAATGGAGTGGGTGATTTCTTCAAAGGAGATGTTCGGCTTAAGGAAGTAGCCCTTTTTTTCCGGAGAGAGGAATCGCAGCTTCAAGGTCTGGCTGCGCAGTCCCAACGAAACGGGGAAATGGGGTGACTGAATGGCCTGATAGCTGACATCGACAATTCTATGTTTGATCCCATTTGAGACACATGAGAAAAGCAACCCCTTAAACCGCCAATAGGGAAAATAGATCAGCTCTCTGTTCTCCGACGCGTTGTCGGGTAGGACGTAGCGGTAGACGCGGCTCATTAGGTAGGAATTGACCCTGCAGAACTCGCAGTTGAAGAGATGGTCCGTCTCTTCCAGGGTAGCCGGTGCCCCGCATTGGGGGCACTGAAACTCAATAAGAAGACTAGAGCTTTTCACCGCACTGGTTGCAGAAAGAGGATTCAGCTAAATTCTCGCTGCCGCACTCGGGGCAGAACTTCTCCTTGGGCTTTTCTTCGGCCGGCTGGCCGCAACGCGAGCAAAACTTGGCATTGGGTGTCAGGTTTTTTCCGCAGTTTGAACACTCCTGAAAGACCAATTGCTGGTGGCCGCAACGTGGGCAAAATTTTGCGTCATAGGGAATAGTGCTATTACACTCAGCGCAGGGAACGCCTTGCGGGGTATCAGGGGCCTGTGGCGCGGATTTCTTCCCGTCAAAATATTGCGAAAACATGGCGGGCATCATGAATCCCATGCCCATCCCCATTCCCGGCCCGGCCCCTCCTTCGGCCTCGGAGGCCTTTTCCATGGCCATGGCCGCCTTCATCTGCATCAGCTTATTCATGTCTTCAAAGACGCCCATACGGCTTCGGTCGTCAATGGCCTTCTGGACTTCGGGGGGAGGAGTGATGGAATTGATATAAATGTGTGTCAGACCGAGGCCAAAGTGCTTGAAATCCTCCTGAAGACGGTTGGCGAGGCCCTCTGAAAGCTCATCATACTTTGAGGGCAAGTTGAGGATCGAGTCAATGGTTTCACCCATATAGTCATTGTACCTTGAGACGATGACTCGGTTCAGATATTCCTCAATCTCCTCAGTGGTGTACATGCCCTGGGTGCCGACCATTTTGTTGATAAACAGCAGGGGCTGGACGACCTGTAAGTTAAACATGCCAAAGGCTCGGAGTCGAATCAGTCCCAGCTCGGAATCTCTAAACGCCACCGGATCCCTTGTGCCCCATTTGAGGTTAGTAAAAACTTTCAGATTGATGAAGTAGACTTCGGCCCTCAAGGGGCTGGACATGGCCCACGGCAGACTGGCGATCTTGGTGAGAATGGGAATGTTGGCGGTCTTCAAGGTATGCCGTCCGCCGGCAAAGGCCTCTACGGCCTTGCCTTGATAGAAGAAGACAGCTGCCTGGCTTTCTCGCACTGTCAATTGGGCTCCAAATTTGATTTCTCCGGAGCCTTCCTCAGGAATACGGTGAACAAGTTCTTTTCCCGTGTCGTCAAACCATTCTAAGACCTCTAAGAAGACCACATTGTTTTTGCCCATGTTTTAGTTCCTCCCCTTTACCTGCTCTAAACCCAAGCGGGATGTGTAAACGCCCATATGTTTTGACAATCTCATGGGCGCGGTCTCTCTCGTAAAACTTAGTTTATTTTAGTATAAATTAGTTTTTTTGTCAAAGGAAAAGAGAGAAAAGGCTTCATCACCAATATTCTTGTGTGTAATGCTGGCTACCAAAAATGGTTCTTCCGGTTAATGAGTACGATTGAAAGGGGTATATATTCAAAACTAACGCTAAAGGCATAGGGGTCATGGTATCTTTTCTCCGATTCCGAGTCTCACGGCCTGGTCATTTCAGGATGTTAGAGCCGGGTGAACCCTCCCCCCTCCACTGTTCCCCTCGCTTTCGCTCGGGGCCAGGGGGTCCCCCATTCTCTAACATCCTGAAATGACGAAGGCCTTCCGACAGTCACTCTGAAAAGATACCCATGACCCTTCCCAGATTTAAAAGGGTTTTATGATTAGGGTAATCATTAACCGGAAGAACCAGAAAAATTCGAATTCATTGACACAAAAAGTGTAGGAGGGGGTAGAAAAACCGTGGTTACAAGGCGGTCGCTGTTACCCACAGAACGATCCGTATCAGGAGGTTCCCGTAAATGCCGGCCATTACATCATCAAGAACAATTCCAGCTCCACCAGGAACCTTTTGATCCAAGAGACGGATGGGGAAGGGTTTGAGAATATCAAATGCGCGAAAGACAAGGAATCCGAGAATAAGAGAAAAAGGGGTCAGAGGAATCCCCAAGAGAGTGACAGTCATGCCGGCTATTTCATCTATGACGATGGAGCTGGGATCTTTCCCTCCAATCAACTCCTTCGCCTGTTGCGCGATGCCTATGGCCAGGCCCGTCAAGACGAGTGCGAACAGAATCGCGTAACCCAAGCTGATTCCGGACATTCCAAGGCATATCAAGAGCCCCGGCAATGAGCCGAAGGTCCCCGGCGCAATGGGCACGTGGCCGAGATACCCACCGGTTGCAAGGAAGAGCACGATTTTCCGTCTTGAATTCATGAGGATAATCTGTAGCTTTTGGTTTTCTTGATGTCAAGGCGTTTAATGGGCTCCAATGTACCGCGAGGTTTTGCCCTTTACACTGTAGGTTTGGTTGTGTATATTGCCGGGCAACCAGCCTTTGACATCAAAGACCTCTTAAGAAGTACATGCACGTTGAGTCGTATGGTCACATGACCCTTTTTTGAGGGAGAGATCTATGGTCCGCAAAATTGTCCGTTGGGTCATCGTCATCCTGATTATTGCAGCAGCTGTCTTTGCTGTTCGGTATTACACAAAGCCCGAACCCCTTCAAGTGGTGGTGAAACCTGTTGTGCGAGGGCTTGTGGAGCAGACCGTGGTGAATACGCGGGCGGGAACCGTTGAGGCCTGCCGACGGGCAAAACTCTCCCCGAGTCTCGGCGGCCAGATCTCAAAACTGCCGGTTCAGGAAGGGGACAAAGTCAAAGCAGGTCAGCTGTTGCTGGAGATCTGGAACAACGATCTTGTGGCAGAAATGGCCTTGGCGAAACGAGAAGTCGAATCGGCAGAGGCCCGCGCCACGGCGGCCTGTCTGAATGCCGAAGTCACCCGTCGGGAGGCAGATCGTATCTCAAAACTTCAGGAATTTCACGCCGTCTCAGAAGAAAGGACCGATAGGGCGCAAACACAGGCCAAGGCCCTTTTAGCGGAATGCGAGGCGGCCAAGGTGCTGGTGCTCACCAACGAGGCCCGCCTAGACGTGGTCAAGGAGAGACTCAGCAAAACCCGCCTTCTTGCCCCCTTTGACGGGGTTGTGGCAGAGATTAGCGGGGAACTCAACGAGTATGTGACCCCATCCCCCCCGGGGATTCCAACGCCCCCTGTCGTAGACCTGATCGACAATACCTGTTTTTATGTCACTGCCCCTATCGATGAGGTGGATGCCGCGGCCATTTCCAAGGGGATGCCCGCGAGAGTGATCCTTGATGCCTTTGGAGATCGCCGCTTTGAAGGCCGGGTGCGCCGTATTGCCCCTTACGTGCTCGACCGAGAGAAGCAGGCACGCACTGTGGATGTGGAGGTCGAACTGGCTCATCCCGAGGAGATTATTCCACTTTTGGCCGGTTATAGTGCGGACGCAGAAATCATTCTTGAGACTCGCCGGGATGTTATTCGTATCCCCACAGAGACGATTCTTGACGAAGAGCGTGTTTTTGTTTATCTGCCCATGAAAGGGATCATCGAAGAAAGAATCATCGAGATCGGCCTTTCAAACTGGGAATACACGGAAGTCCTCTCCGGGCTTAATCCGGGGGAGTTGGTCGTCATCAACGTCGACCAAGCCGGTGTCACGGACGGCGCTCAATCCATGCGGATCGAGCAGGAACCATGATCGAGCTAGAAGGCATCCATCGTGTATTTCAGGTGGGCGATGAAGAGGTCCATGCGCTCAGGGATTTGGATTTGACCATTCGCCAAGGCGAATACGTCGCCATTATGGGGCCTTCAGGCTCGGGCAAATCCACCCTCTTGAACATCATCGGTCTTCTGGATCGGCCCGATGAAGGAATCTATCGCCTCGATAAGGCGGATACAACAGATCTGAACGACACTCAACAGGCGTCGGTCCGGCGCCATCAGATAGGGTTTGTATTTCAATTCTTTCATCTGGTGCCTCGTCTTACCTCTGCTGAAAATGTGGAACTTCCTCTGGTTTTGGCAGGGGTTGACCCTGGGGAGAGGAGGTCACGTGTTCAATCCGTCCTTTCCATCCTTGGAATCAGCGACAGGGCCAAACACCGCCCAGACCAACTCTCAGGGGGGCAGCGGCAACGGGTGGCCATAGCCCGTGCAACCATCATGCAACCCAAGGTCATTCTTGCCGATGAACCCACGGGCAATCTGGACCGTGCCTCCGGAAATGATGTGGTGAAGATTCTGGAGGATTTGAACAAGGATGATATCACTCTGATTCTTGTCACACATGATCCTGAATTGGGACAGCGGGCGACAAGAAGGGTGAGGATGTTGGATGGAAGAATAGAATCGGACAGCGCCGCGTCTTAATCTCTGTAAGGGTGCATTCCTGACTAAACCCTATCGTTGCATAAAAAACATGACAAGGGGTTCTAGAAAGCAATAATAACAA
>CAZCCX010000146.1:0-5796 GCA_964497115.1 uncultured Desulfobacteraceae bacterium | reverse complement strand
TGATTTCCAAAAATAGTCTCGAATTACGCCAAGATCCTTGTTATTATTGCTTTCTGGAACCCCTTGTCATGTTCTTTATGCAACGATAGTGTTCAGAACAGTGCTCACTGAAAATTAGGATCCCTTTTCCCCATAAATGCCGTCATACCTTCCTTTGCGTCCGGGCTTGTTATACACAGCCCAAATGCATCCGACTCCATGTAACATCCATCCCTGAGATCCACGTCAGAACCTCGTTCCATACAGTCTTTGATTCCCTTTAAGGCCACTCTCCCCTTTAGGGCTAATGTGTTAGCCGCCTTCATGGTCTCTTGCCAAAGGGTATCAGGAGGGAATACTTTATTTGCCAATCCGACTTCCTTGGCTTCCGCGGCATTTATCATCCCGCCGGTCATACACAATTCTTTGGCCCTACCCTTCCCTATTATCCTGGGCAGCCGTTGGGTTCCTCCGAAACCGGGGATAAGGCCCAGATTGACCTCGGGCTGTCCGAACTTAGCCTTCTCCGATGCATAGACAAAATCACAGCTCATAGCCATTTCTGCACCCCCTCCAAGAGCAAAGCCGTTGACGCAGCCAATCACAGGGATAGAGAGGCTCTCGAGGCGGAAGAATAAGTCCTGCCCTCTTCGAGAAAAATCTCGCCCCTCAAGGGGAGTGAGCATTGCAAGATGAGCGATATCCGCCCCCGCTACGAATGCCTTCTCCCCTTCCCCCGTAAGAACTAAAACTCTGACAGACGAATCACCTTCAATTTTGTCAATGGCGTCACTCAACTCGGTGAGCATATCAGAGTTAATGGCATTGAGCGCCTTGGGCCGATTGAACTTTATAACAGCCACTTTCCCCTGCACTTCATAAATAATTGTCCTATAGTCCATTATTCACTCCTAGTTTACTGATGATAGTGTAATGAGACATGCAGTATGCCATCTCTGCCTATCACATGTTATTCATACGACACGGCACAAGACGCAAGGCTCCTTGTGCCCTGCGCCTTGTGCCTTACACCTCCCCCAAGGTAATGATCAGATGAACAAAAACAGTCTATGCTGTTTCTAACTAATCAGGACCTCCTTATTATAGGGCACTTTCCAAGACCATGCCCATGCCCTGGCCACCCCCAATACAGAGTGCGGCAAGACCGAGGGCCTGCTGGTTTCTAAGCATCTCTCCCATCAGGGTCAAAACAAGGCGAGCCCCCGAGCACCCTATGGGATGACCAATGGAGATAGCGCTTCCCAGAGGATTGGTCTTGTCCATGTCGCATTTCAACTCCCTCACGCAGGCGATGGCCTGAGAGGCAAAAGCCTCATTAAGCTCAATGGTTCCAAAATCGTCTATGGTAAGTTTTTCTCTGTGCAGTATCTTTCGGACCGCCGGTATGGGCCCGGTGCCCATAAAAGCAGGATCCACACCACCTGATGCGTAGGCCCTTATTTTGACAAGGGGTTTGAGACCCAGTTCTTTGGCTTTTTCTTCTGACGTTAGTAACAGGGCAGCCGCGGCATCATTGATCCCGGAGGCATTCCCGGCCGTCACGGTCCCATCCTTCTTGAAGGCAGGACGAAGTTTAGCCATCTTTTCCACACTCGTCTCCATGGGGCGCTCGTCTGTATCGAAAACCAGGGGATCGCCCTTTCTCTGGGGTATAACCACTGGCACAATCTCGTCTTTTAAAACCCCATCTGCAATTGCCTTTCTGGCCCGTTGATGACTTAGGGCTCCCAGTTCATCCTGTTCTTCCCTGGAGATTCCATAAAGCTCAGCAATGTTCTCTGCAGTGATCCCCATGTGATACCCGTAGAAGATTTCAAACAAACCATCAAAGACCATAAGGTCTACCATATCCGCATTGTTCATTCGTGCCCCCCATCTGGCCGCAGGTAAGCCATAGGGAGCGAGACTCATATTCTCCATTCCTCCTGCGAGCATGATATTCGCCTCGCCAGTACTAATTGCCTGCGCTGCAAGGGCCACTGCCTTCATCCCCGAAGCGCAGACCTTGTTCACAGTAAAGCCACCGGTTTCTTTGGGAATTCCGGCTTTGATCATGGCCTGCCTGGTGGTATTCTGACCCTGACCTGCTCCCAGTACATTTCCCATAATCACTTCATCAATCTGTACCGGCTGAAGAGAATCATCATAGTCATAGGCCTCCTTCTCCAACTCCACCATGCCCTTACCCTTTAGGGAATCCGGATCAAACCGGCTCAGAGAATCGGTCGCGACAGGCCTCAATCCCACCTTCTTCAGGGTCTCATTCAATACCAGGGCACCGAGTTGAACCACGGGTGTACTCTTAAGGCTTCCGCCGAAAGCCCCCACTGGTGTCCTTACACCAGATACAATCACTACTTCTCTCATCTGTTTCTTGCTCCTTTCGGTGAATATGATTCGTATATTTGTGTATACTCATAATATTATGAATATATAAAGACATCTCGTTTCGAGTCAAGACAATTTGGCAAGCCCCCCGCCCCTTCAATTCTTCTTGACATGTTCCCCCGGAGATCGCTAATTATACTATAAAGAAAAAGTCCTCAGTTGAAGCGATAGATAAAGGATCGCACACGGCATGAGCACATACCAAATAATCCAAGACAAGGGGACCGGGAGAACCATATTGTGAACCCATTAGCGAAGGAACTCAACAATACCATTGAACAGAGCAACGTACACATCCACGAGATGCTCTCTACAGTCGGTAAAAATCTCTTTTATCCCAAGGGGATACTGACTCAGAGTGCGGAAGCGAAAGAGAAGGCACACAAGTTCAATGCCACCATAGGTATGGCCACAGAAGAAGGTCAAACCATGTACCTGCCTTCCGTCATGGCCATGATCCAAGGCCTGGCGCCCAGCGAGGTCTTAACCTATGCGCCCTCCTTCGGAGTCATGGCTCTTCGCAAAGCCTGGAAGGAGGAGATGCTCCAAAAAAACCCATCGTTACAGGGTGAAAACATGAGTCTCCCTGTGGTGACTAACGCCATCACCCATGCCCTAAGTGTGCTCGCGGATATGTGGGTTGATCCTGGGGATGTCCTTGTTCTACCTGATAAGATGTGGGGCAACTATAACATGATATTTGGCGTCCGCAGGGGTGCTGAAGTCGTCAATTACCCTCTCTTTAGCGAAGAGAGAGGGTTTAACCTCAAAGGCCTGGAAGAATGTCTAAATTCCGAGGCAGAGAAGCGGAAAAAGGTTATCGTAATTCTAAATTTCCCTAATAATCCGACAGGTTACACTGTAACCACCCAAGAGGGGGATGATATTGCGCAGATCTTGGAAGATGTGGCTAAAAAAGGGACCAATGTGATTGCTCTCACCGATGACGCCTATTTTGGGTTGTTCTATGAAGATGAGGTACTCAATGAATCCATCTTCACCCGCATCACCAACAGGCATCCCAAACTGCTGGCCGTCAAAGCGGATGGCGCCACCAAAGAAAATTATGTTTGGGGTCTTCGGGTCGGCTTTATTACCTATGGAGCCGCGCTGAACGGCGATCCTGGACCAGTTTATGATGCCCTGGAGAGAAAGACCGCCGGTGCAGTGAGGGGTTCTATTTCCAATGCCTCTCATCTCGGTCAATCCATGGTCCTAAAGTCATTCCAGTCCGATACCTATGCGGCAGAAAAAGAAGAAAAACTTAAGATCATGAAGGACCGTGCTCAGGAAGTAAAACAGGTCTTGACAAACAACAAATATGATCGGGCGTGGGATGTATACCCCTTTAATTCAGGGTATTTCATGTGTCTTAAACTGAAAACCGTGGATGCTGAAAAACTCAGGGTCCATCTCCTTGAAAAGTATGGGGTGGGACTCATTTCTCTCGGAAAGACGGATATCCGTGTGGCCTTTTCCTGTCTCGAAAAGAACGATGTTCTAGAACTCTTCGATACAATTTACCAGGGAGTAGAGAATCTGGAAGCCAAAACCCCCTAACAGGCAAACACAGACTAAGGCAAAAAATGTGGAAAGATTCTAAAAAACTTATCCTGGCCGTCCAAAAAGAGCATTGGGCTCAGAACCTTTCTGTTCAGGATGACTTCTGGATCCACCTCCTGGAGTGGGTCAAACAAGAAGTGTTCCCGGATTTCCTTGCCCAAATTTCTAAGCAGGTGGATGAAATCATTGAAATCAACCCTGACCTGTCGGAACCTGAAATCTTCGCCAGGGTCACCCGGTATATGGTTGACTTTCTGGAGGCCCATTCAGCCTCTGTGCGAGTATATGATTCCCATTCAGAGCATATGCTCTCTTATGGGTCTTATCCCTCTGTAGAGGAATCCAGAGAGACCTTCATCCCTCTGGAGGGCAGCATCGCCGGAAAGGTTGTAAAGGATCTTCAGACCTACTTGGTTCCCGACATTCTTAAAGAGGAGCTATACCAGGACAAAGAGGTCGCAGAGAATAGAAAAACCTACTCACTAATGGCCATCCCCTTTGAAATTCCCCGTTTTTCCCCTTATGAGCGTGATATTGTGGGGGTCATTCAGATCTATTATCCCGAAAAGAACAGATCCTTCACCCCATTGGAGGTTACTGTCGCTGAGCTTATGGCCGGGAGGCTTGGTTTTGTCATTGCGCGAAAAAAGATCCTTGCCATGTACAGGCTAAATGAAAAAAAGGAGACTATCGTTCGAAACATTTTCCTGAGACTGGGCTCTCGGGAGGGTGTAAAGATGAAAGAAGTCTTCAACCGAGTAATCCCTGAGCTGGCAGATATCGTTAATGTGCAGAGTTGCGCCCTCTTTTCAGTGACTGACGATCTTCAGCATGTGGTCCTTGAAGCAGGATATCCCGATTTAACAGGGTATCACGGTGTCGGAAAGAAATTTCCTATCAGCAGTGAACCGGCGTTTGAATTGATATTAAACCCGGGAGAACCTCACGAAGAGTCTCCCCATGAAGTCATTACCATGTCCTACCTTCTTATTATAGCCCCCCAAAAAAGTGCCCTTGTTTCGAAAGAGGTCAAGCGATTTGCAGACCGCCATAACATCAATTCAATCCTTTACGTTCCCCTCAACGTGGGACAGGAAATCACGCACTTCATGACTTTTGATGCTTTGGACCAGAGGCAGAGATATGCAGAAGAGGAAATCGAGATCTTCCTATTTCTGGGCCGTGAACTCATGAAGGCCCAAAGAATGGAACGCCTTGACGATATCCTTCACGATTTCAAGAACCCGGCCATCGCTACAGCCGGATTCGCACGACGGCTCAAACGACTTATTGAGGAAGAAGGCCCGAGAGACAAGGACTCCAAGATCACGAAATACCTGGAGATCCTTCAGGAAGAGACGAGTCGATTACAGGAAATGGCCTTCAGTCTTTATCAGGTCGGCAAAGAGCAAGTCGTAGACCTCACACAGGTTCTTAAGAATCGTTTTGACATCAACAGGGAGGCCATTAGGGAACAACTCAAGCAGAATGTCACACTCAAAGAAGGACCCTTTCACGATCCCCTTTATGTCTACTGCCAACCCCTGCACCTGGAAAGGATTCTGGATAACCTTCTAAACAATGCCACCAATGCCATCCCCATCCGCGGAGGCATTCTATCCATCCACACGTATACGGATGGGAGTTGGGCATGTGCCGAAATCACCAATACGGGACTCATCTCCGAAGAAGAACGCTTCAAGCTGTTAGAGGGAGAAGGGAGGGGGCGTGGTCTTTATATTACTCATCGAATCGTTCGGTTGCTCAAGGGCAAGATAGATGTGCGCGTCGGAAGTGACACAACAACGCTTATCGTCCGTCTCCCCTTGCACCAGGGAAAATAAC
>CAZCCX010000145.1:0-5843 GCA_964497115.1 uncultured Desulfobacteraceae bacterium | reverse complement strand
GTCAAGGGTGAAGCTGTAGTAAACTACCGCGAACCCTTGACAACAAAGGAGATGCAGTACCCTCGACTTTCCCGAAGGGTAGGAAACATGGCAAATTGAATGGATTAACTTGGAATTCACATTTGGTGATATCCAGAATTAGTCTCGAACTACGTCAAGATCCTTGTTATTATTGCTTTCTAGAACCCTTTGTCATGTTTTTCATGCAACGATAGGGTTTACGGAGTTATCAATATTGATGGACTTTTGGAGACTCCACCAATGGGCCGAGAGCGGGTAAGCTCCGGCCTGGGATATAGAAACGGAGGAAGAATTTGTGAAAGTCATTTTGAAACAAGATATTCATGAGTTAGGTCTTGAAGGGGATACAGTGGATGTGGCTAAAGGTCACGCCCGTAACCACCTCATCCCGAAAGGCTTCGCCTTGGAGGCCAACGAACAGAATATCAAACTGATGGAAACTCAGCGGAAGAAGATTGAACTCAAGAGAGTCCTCGCCAAGGATGAAGCGGAAAAGATTAAGGAGAAGATGGCAGATATTGTGGTCACCATCTCCCAGAAGGTCGGTGAAGAGGACAAATTGTTCGGTTCCGTGACCACCATGGATATCTCGGCTCATCTGGAGAAACAGGGTGTGAGCATTGATCGCCGGAAGATCGTCCTGGATAAGCCTATCAAGACCGCGGGAGAACATGAGGTTTCAGTCAAGCTCTATCCCGAGGTCCTAGGCTCCATAAAAGTTATTGTGGTCCCGGAAAAGCAGACCCAAACTTAGCTCCGCAAACAGTCGATTTCAATCATTTGCAGAATTTCCGAGACGTTCATTTCAAACGGTTACCTTGGCTGAATTTATTCTTCAGATCGGCTTATATGGCCAAGGCAAACGCTTCAACGAAAGGATGCTGAGTTTCGAATGCCTCAGGCAATAGAAAAGACAACTCCCTCACGGGTCAAGGTCCCCCCTCACAACATAGAGGCTGAGCAGGCCATCTTGGCGGGCATCCTGATCAATAACGATTCTTTGAATCAGATCGTGGACATCCTATCCTCTGATGATTTCTATCGTGAAGCCCACATGCATCTGTTTGAAGGGATGGTCAGTCTCTATAACAACAATGAGCCCGTCGATCTCATTACCCTCTCCCAACATCTTACGGGAAAGGATCTTCTTGAAAAAACCGGGGGAACGGACTACTTGGCTTCTCTGGTGGATGCGGTTTCTACCTCTGCCGGCATCCGGTTCCATGCCGAAATCGTAAGGGACCTCTCCGTGCGAAGGAAGCTGATCAGTCAGTGTTCCATCATCTCTGAGTCCTGCTTTCAGGGTTGGCAGGAAACAGACGACCTCCTTGATCAGGCAGAACAGTCTATCTTTGATATTGCCGAGCAAAAGGTGAGGGAAGGCTTTTCCCCCATGAAACAGGTCATCAAGAGCAGCTTCAAAAAACTCGAGAGCGTATCAGAACATGACGGGTTTGTTACAGGAGTGCCCACGGATTTTGCCGACTTTGACCGGTTGACTGCGGGTTTACAGCCTTCGGATCTGATCATCATCGCAGGAAGACCCAGTATGGGAAAGACCGCGTTGGCCCTCAACATCGGCTACAATGCCGCGGCAAGGACTAAGAAGGCGGTGGCTGTATTCTCCCTGGAGATGGCCGACCTCCAACTGGGCCTGAGGTTGCTTGGCTTTCATTCGGGCATAGACGCCACAAAATTAAGGACCGGATCCTTAAGGGACACGGACTGGATGAAACTCACGGAATCGGCCAATACGTTGTCTGAGCTTCCCATCTTTATTGACGACACGTCAGGACTCAGCGTCCTTGAAATGAAGGCAAAGTGCAGAAGGCTCATCAAAAAGCATGATATCTGCCTTGTGATCATCGATTACCTGCAGTTGCTCCAGGGCAGAAGAACGGCAGAGTCAAGACAGTTGGAAATCTCTGAAATATCCAGATCCCTGAAGGCCCTGGCCAAGGACCTGAACGTCCCGGTCATGGCCTTGTCGCAGTTAAACAGGAAAGTTGAAGATCGCCCCAACAAAAGGCCCCAACTCGCGGATTTGAGGGAGAGCGGGGCTATAGAACAGGATGCAGATGTCATTGCGTTCATCTACAGGGATGAAGTGTATCACCCCACCACCGAAGAAAACAAGAATATGGCCGAGATCATCCTGGCCAAACAGCGAAACGGACCTACCGGCTACTTTAAGCTCCATTTCCAAAAGGAACGTACCCGTTTTAGAGACTATGTGGATGAGGGCCGATACGGGGAGGGCTACGAATAGAATGCCGGTCAAAATGGCCGGCCTATTCGGGGCCTTTTCGAAAAGGCCCCGACACCCAACCGGATCACCATACCCTTTTTCCTAATCCAAGTCATTGATTCTTAGGCCAAGATAATAACACCAACTGACTCTTCGAAATTGTCTATTCTCCGACAATCTCCTAGTATTCGTTCGGCAGTTCCTTCAGCCGGGCCAGGGAAAAGACCGGTCCGTCCTTACACACATACTGATCCCCGATATTGCACCGGCCGCAGATGCCGATGCCGCACTTCATCCGCATCTCCAGCGAGAGAATGATCCGCTCGCTGGGAAACCCCAGCTTTTCAAGGACGGGCTGGGTGAACCTAATCATAATGGGAGGACCGCAGACAATGGCAATGGCGTCGTCGGCATTGGTGAGCTTCTGTTCTGTGACGGCAGGCACAAAGCCGATGTTGTATTTCCAATCGGGATCATCGGTGGCGTCTACGGTGATATGCATGTGAATATCGTCCCGCTGTTCCCAATCGGCCAGTTCGTCACGGTAGAGGAGCATTTCAGGCGATCGGGCGCCATAGACTACCGTGATATCCTTGAATTTCGGCCTGTTCTCCGGATGAAGCATGTAGATGATACTGGACCGAAGGGTGGTGAATGCGAAGCCGCCGCCAACAATGACCACGTTTCTCCCTTCCATCTCCTCCCAGGGGTACCAGTTACCCAAAGGGCCCCGGACGCCCATCAAGTCTCCCTCTTTCATGTTGTGGAGATGCTTGGTGACAAGCCCCACCCTGTTGACGGTGAACTTCAGGAATCCCTTTTCCGTAGGAGAAGATGCGATGCCAATGGG
This sequence comes from uncultured Desulfobacteraceae bacterium, assembly GCA_964497115.1. Classification (GTDB taxonomy): domain Bacteria; phylum Desulfobacterota; class DSM-4660; order Desulfatiglandales; family HGW-15; genus JAFGFY01. Next base: position 2,724 of record CAZCCX010000145.1, on the reverse strand, counting down.
GATCTCCCCTTTCCCCGCCACGGACAGCTCGGCAAACTGTCCCGGGATATATGAAAATTTCTTTTCGTGTTCGGGATTCAGAAAAACCAGCTTGAAGGTCTTCAGGTTTCCGTCCTCAGTCTCAGTAACGATTCCCTCGATACGAACCGGATAGGGCAGATAAGGATTTTCCAATAGAATACCCCCTATGAAAGACTATGGGCTTGGAGGAGAAAAGCGCCAGAGCTGAAAGCCGACAGCTCGAAGCTTTATCCCATTCAAAACGCATTCATTAATTCACAAACGTGCCTGATATCGATGTTCACGGGGCAAAACTGTACACAACGCCCGCACCCGACGCAGGCCACACCGTTGTTGTATCTGTCCACGTAGTATTTGAGCTTGTGCATGAACCTTTGCCGAACCCGCTGCACTTTTTCATCCCTGGGATTGTGGCCCGAACCGTGAAGCGTGAACAGGGGGAACATGCAGGCGTCCCAGTTTCGAATGCGGTCCCCTTCTTTTCCAAGGACCTCGTCCTGGATGTCAAAGCACCAGCACGTGGGGCAGAGGTACGTACAGGTCCCACAGTTGATACAGGCAAAGGCCACCTCCTCCCAGAAGGGCGCTTCAAAGAGCTCAGTGACCTCCTTGTCCTTTAATTTCCCGGTATCGACGGTGGAAGTGAACCTCTCCAGGGAGGATCGGGCCATGGTCTCAGCCTTCTCTAAAAGCGTGTCATCAGCCCCTTTGCCCTGACCGAGTTGTTCTAAAAAGGCCTCCCCTTTCTGAGTGATCGGTTTGGCAAGAAAAACATCCTCGAGATCATGAAGAAGGACGTCCAGCCCCTTTTCGCTGAAAGGCCCGCCTCCAACCGAAGTGCAAAAACAGGTGGAGCAGGGCTCGTTACAGCCGAGGCCGATAAGGGTCGTGGATTCTAAACGCTTGACCCACAACGGATCTCTGTATTGGGGATTGTCAAAATTGACATTGACCAGTTGGAGGGCATGGGCATCACACGGCCGAATGCCGACCACGGCCTGGGGAGTATAATCCTTAGGCGTCTCTTTGAGAATATGGGCCTCCTCGTCCTTTTCGTCGAGGCTGTATTCAAACATGCGTTCGGACTGGGGGTAGATCAGCGACTTCGGGGAAAGCCTCGTGTTCTGGTACTCAAAGTCCGGTTGCGTCTCATCGGATAGAAGCTCGAAGGCGTGAAAATCCTTGTGCTTGACAGGTATAAAAATCCGATAGTCCCCTCTCGCCCCCTTTAGAGCACTCACCCATTCCCCTTTAGTGAAAATCTTGGTTACCATTGAATCAATCCTTTTTCGAGAACAGCGCCCTGCTACTCAACAAAATCATTGTAGTCGTCCACGCGATAGACGTCCAGGGGAGGCCTTTGATCCAAACTCAGACCCGCCTCCCAGGAGAAGAGTTCCAGGGCATCCTTATTGAGTTTCTTGGTGAAGTGCCTGACGGGGATTCCCACGGGGCATGCCCTCTCACACGCACCGCAATCGGTGCACCGACCCGCGCAGTGGTATGCCCTTAAAAAGTGAAAGGTCATCGTATCTGTAGGGTCGATGCTCTTCCCAACCCATTGGGGATCTGATTCGTCCACGAAACAGGTGGGGCAGTAACACAATGGACAGGCGTTGCGGCAGGCATAGCACCGAATACAGGGGGATACCAATTCCGCAAAAAATGACCATCTCTCCTGGACATCCATCTTCTCAATCTCTTCCACATCCTTGAAGGGACTTACTCCCTCCGGCACCTCCACCTTCTCACCGACCATTTCATCATATACCACGGGGTTGGGATGAAGGCACACCGCACAGTTTGTCTGCAGGAAGTCCTTTTTCTCGAAGGTCTCTTCGAAGTCTTTGCCTTTGACCGTGAACCGATCTTCGCTCTCCTCGACCGTGAGAATCTCCCGGTCATTCACGGCCCGCGTGACGGCCCTGTGGTCGATCATACCGGTGCAGGGAACCCCTATGATATATAGCTGTTCCCGTTTGATCTGATTCTCCACGATGTGTGTGACGATGTTACGGGAGTTACAACCGTTGGCGATGATGCCGATTCTGTCTTTCCGTCCTGTAAGATAGTTGCAGAGATTAAGGGCGCAATGGCTGTCCCAAATAAGGTTTTCCACTTTGTTAGGGTCTCTAATAAGCACCGGCTCATTCACCATGGGGATCGACCCCTTTTTGTAACCGATAACCACGTCGACCTTCCCGTCTTCCAGTACTCTCTTGGCGATTTCTCTTATTTTCGTTGCATACTCGGGCATTACGCTACCTCGGCCTTCCCTTTGATGAGATGATTGGCTGGTCCTGTCTCCTTGACTGCCCGAATGACCTCTTTGGCTACCTCGGCGAACCTTGAGCCTTCGGCTGAAGAGATCCAGGAAAAGTGTAATCTGCCGGGCTCGATGCCGATGTGTTCCAGGAGGTTCTTTAACAGGATGAATTTCCGCCGTGCATAGTAATTACCTTCCAGGTAATAGCAGTCCCCCGGGTGTCACCCGGAAACCCACACCCCGTCAGCACCGTGTCTTAAGGCCGCCAGGATGAACTTGGGACTCACCCTGGCAGAACAGGGCAGGCGAACAACCCTGATATTGGACGGGTATTGCATTCGACTCACACCCGCCAGATCGGCCGCACCGTAGCTGCACCAGTTACAAAGGAAAGCTGTGATCTTGGGTTCCCATTCAGTCATTCATATACTCCTCAG
>CAZCCX010000144.1:0-5920 GCA_964497115.1 uncultured Desulfobacteraceae bacterium | reverse complement strand
CTATCAAAAACCGTTTTTAGGTTTTTCTTGGACAGCAATGAATGGTTACTTAGACGAACCAACCACTGGTATACACACCTAATTCACCCCCTTTCCCCCCTTGAAACGATGAAAACGGTTCTTAAATTATATCTAAAAGGTAGGGATTAGGTGTCTATTAAAAAGTATAGATACTATGTGACTTTAATGTATAGGAATTTCTTTCTTATGAATTTTCGAGGTTCTTAGAATGTCTTCAAGAACAGACACTTCAAATCAACCCCGAATCCGGTTGACCGAGGAGATTCTGGAGAACTTCCTGGGTGAAGTTTTCAAAGGAAACATCTCGGCCCTGGCACGGGAGAAGGGTCTGCCTTATACCCTGGTGTACAACTTCATATATGGAAGGATCAGATCTCTTTCATTCAAGGACTACAGAATACTGTTCGAAGAGGAGCCGCCGCCTCAAGAGCCAAAGAGGGTCGACGGGCACTACTTTAGGGGGATGGTCAGATTATTATTGTTTTTGAATGAAGGCATCAGCCAGGCAGATCTCTATAAAGAACTCTACCCAAACAAAAAAACGAGTTACGTGGACTATAGGATATTTCGGGGAGAAGTGAAATCAGTTGAGGCCAGAATAGAGAGAATCATGGAGCAAAAGTTAGTGGACCACGGGTTTGAAAAGTCAGAAATCAAGAAATGGGTAGAGGAACATGACTTGATTGAGGACAAGGAAAGGGTTCTCTATGAAGAGATAAAGCCTCTTTTGGATTTTCTGAAGGGCCATTTGGGTCTCAATCCTACCCAGATTCTGAATCAATGGTATAACCGGTATGAATCCGGGGAACTAAGGACGGTTCCCAAAAAGATCTACAACCGTGCCTTGGAGCTAAGAGACAGGGCGGAGAAGGCCCTGAAATCAGGGTTGAGAGGAGAGACTGAAAGACTCAGAGAGGAAATCCAGGGGAAGAAGAATGGATTTGATCTCTTCTCTGAAGTGGAGGAGGAGTTGGATTTCCTGAAAAGATACGGGGGGAGAAGCCCTAGGAAGTATCTGGGGAGAAGCATCAGCCATTATAAGGAATCGAGACTTAAAAGAATCGCTTCCTGGAGGGCTCAGAAAATCAGAGATGATTGCCATCTATTAGTCGAAAACAGACCTGATCTGAGACTTTCGCTAATCCCGAAATCTTGTCTGAAGAAGAGAGGGCATGATCTTCTACGGTTTATGAAATCATACGCTATCAGAAGACTGAAAGAAGATGAGGCTGGGAGATACGAAAAAGAGATCCTGACTCCGAACAGCTTTGTCAGGGATGCATATGATTTAGAGAAACATGGGTTCACCCGGATAGATCACGCCGCAGTCGTTTTGGGCATGGGAAAGATGGCCTTTGACTTGATGGTGTCCGCACACAGCGGACTATTCAGAACCATTGGAATATACGACGACAAGACCAGGAAGTGGCACCTGCCGAATCTCTATCTCAAAGAACTCATGATGAAGCAGGGGTTTTCTCTGATCAAGAATAGATATACATCGCTGTCAAAAGAAACCAGCAACTGAAAGAGAAATCCGCCTCAATAAGTAATTCACCTTATCACGAGTATTCAGAATTCCCCTGAGCCAGTCCCACTGATACACGACCAACTGAATTCATTCTCAATATTGTGCCGGCTGTGTCCTTCCAATATAGAAAGATTCCCTGGCCGTTTTCCCATTTCACCCTTTTTACGCAAGGGGGAGCCCCACGAGGCCTTCAATCTTTGGCTTCGCGGGGTTCGATCTTCTATTCTGTCATTCTTTTGAGGAATGCCCTTCCCGCCATCCATTGATATCCCTGCAGGTCTGTTATCACACCTGTCTGCCCAGCTGTGGACTCTTTGAATGATTTGATATAAGTGCCTCTTATGTGGTATCATTATTATCTATGATGAAGATATCGCTCGTAATGGAAATACGGCACAAAGGGGCCTGAGTATGAGTCAGGTATTAGAGCAAGACCTTTCCAATGAAAATCAAGAATTGAATTACTATAAGGCTCTTCACGATATAGCCAATCAGATTCATTCTGCAAAGAATATTGATGATATCCTTATTAATCTCAAGGAAGATATTCTGAGTCTGTTTGATGCGGATCGAACAACGATCTATGTGGTGGAAGGCAAGAAGAAAGAGATCTACTCACGGTTTAAGTCGGCAGATGAGCAAAGAGAGATCCGAGTCTCCATCAATAACCAAAGTATTGCCGGATATACAGCCAATACTGTCCAAACAGTCAATATTACTAATGCTTACGACAGGGACGAATTAGCCCAGATCAACAAGGATTTGTTTTTTGACAGAAGCTGGGACGAGGCATCGGGTTACCTGACAAAACAGATCCTGAGTATTCCTGTTTTGTATAGGAAATACGTGATCGGGGTGCTTCAGCTCATCAACAAGAAGAACGGGGAAAAATTTACGGAAGGAGATCAGGATTCAGCGGTGGAAATGGCAAAAGTTCTGGGTATTGCCATTTATAACCAGATGAAGCTGTCACAAACGGAGAAGAAGAGGACCAAGTTCGATTACCTCATAAAGAATAGTATTATTACTGAAAAGGAACTGGAGAAGGCCATCAAGACGGCTCGGGAGAGGAAAGAGCCTATAGAATCCGTCTTCATAAACATCTTGAAGGTGAGGAAAGAAGAGGTGGGGAGATCCTTAGCCGAGTATTATGAGTGTGAATACGTCCCTTATGATGACAACGCCGCGATCCCCGGCGAATTCTTGGCCAAACTGAAACGTGTCTATCTCAAGAGGAACCTCTGGGTGCCTTTAGGCTCAGAGAACGGCAAGGTCAAGATCCTTGTTGACAATCCGGAACGTTTAGACAAGATCGATAGTGTCAAGTCCCTGATTCCCGCTGAAAGCTACGAGTTCGTTGTGGGGCTGAAAGAGGATATATTGCAGTATTTGGAATATTTCTACGGGGCTCCACAGGATATGCAGGAGGGTTCCATAGACGAGATCTTGGGCAAGTTGGACTCGGATTCGGATGAGGATTTGGATGATATCAGCGAAATGCTCACTGAAAATGATAGTGCTATCGTTCAACTTGTTAACAAAATCATTACGGATGCCTACCAAAAGAATAGCTCAGATATACATATCGAACCCTACCCGGGGAAACTGGGGGCTGAAGTCAGGTTTAGGATTGACGGAACCTGTCATATGTATCAGACCATTCCCTATCATTTCAAGCGGGCTATTGTCTCAAGAATAAAGATTATGTCCGAACTGGATATCGCGGAGCGCAGAAAGCCACAGGACGGCAAGATAAAATTCAAGAGATTTTCTCCCCTTGATATCGAATTGAGGGTGGCCTCGGTCCCCACGGTGGGTGGGGAGGAGGATGTCGTGATGCGTCTTTTATCTTCAGGGGAACCGGTTCCTCTGGATGCCATGGGGTTGAATGATAGGGACCTGAATCTTCTGATCAAAATGATCACCAAGCCTTACGGTATTGTTCTCGTCGTGGGGCCCACCGGAAGTGGTAAAACCACGACCCTTCATGCGGCGCTGGGCTATATCAACAAACCAGACAAAAAGATTTGGACGGCCGAAGATCCGGTAGAGATTACCCAGAGAGGACTTCGGCAGGTCCAGGTGCTCCCGAAGATAGGATTTGATTTTGCGGCAGCCATGCGTTCTTTTCTCCGGGCCGACCCGGATGTGATTATGGTGGGTGAGATGAGGGATAAAGAGACGACGGAAACCGGTATAGAAGCGTCTTTGACCGGTCATCTGGTGTTTAGTACCCTGCACACCAACAGCGCCCCGGAAACCATCACCCGGCTCCTGGAAATGGGTATGGATCCCTTTAATTTCGCAGACGCGATTGTGGGTATCCTGGCCCAGCGGCTTATCCGAACCCTATGCAAGTCCTGCAAAGAGGCCTATCACCCTACCCGTGCGGAGTATGATGCCCTCGTGAGGGCATATGAGGGGGATTTTGACGCACTGGGTTTTCCTTTCAGCGATGATTTAACCCTATACAGAACCAATGGATGCGGTAAGTGCAATAATTCGGGATATAAGGGCCGAACCGCCATTGCCGAACTCTTAGATGGAACAGATGAGATGAAATCCCTCATACAGGCAAAAGCCCGAATGGAGCCGTTGAGAGAACAAACCATAAAAGATGGCATGACCACTCTTATGCAGGACGGGATCAGAAAGGTGTTTCTTGGGGTCACCGATCTTCAGGAGGTTCGGAGGGTCTGTATTAAGTAGGTCTCGGTTTGACACTCAGATCTTCAGCCCTTTATTCTTCCTTCCAATCACAAAACTCGACCCACAAGGCAGCCCTTAACTCAAGCTCTTTTTGGTCTCCACCCCGCTTCATCTTCCGGGAAGTGTTTCGTGCCGTGAACCCCCACCACCCGGCCCTGGGCGCGGCATAGGTGAAGACGCCGTTACTGTCTGTCTTAACAACCTGGGTGATCATGAAATCCGCAGGGGCGACAGCTTTGCCATCTTTATTGTAATAGGCTATTTCGACCTTCGCAAAGGGAAGAGGCTTTTGGTCTAGCATGACAACGCCTTGGAAGACATTACCTGTGTAAAGGCCGAAAGGCCGTGTTAGAGGGATCATCTCCATAGTAAGGTCGACCGTCTCATCCCAGTCTTCTTCAGACCCGGAAACGACGGCCACCGTCTTTGCGTTGTGAGAGACAAAGCGGCCTTCATCCGGGACCCACAGGGGTTCTTGCTCCATGTAAAAGATGTAAACACCGGATCGGGCAAGTCTGTAGGCGACCTCCCATCCTTCGTGTCCCATGACATCTGTCTTCTCCAGCCGAGAGACAAGGCTCTTTTTCCAGCGATTATTCTTTACGCCGAATTGTGATGGTTTTACCAGGTCCGTTCCCTTGCCTTCAAAGGGATGTGAATAGGAGAGAGTCACTTTGATTTCCTTATCCTCTTCTTGCATGACCATGCTGTCCGAAGGAATGATCATTACAAACTGCGCCAGGACCTGGGAGTGAAATAAGAACAAGAAAAGCCCCATCACTCCGAAGAACACCCATTTTTTCATGAATTTGCCTCCCTTTGAAATCAAGAAGATGTAACGTCAACTCTATTCTCAAGTGTTACTAAAGACATATTCTTAGGCTATTGTGGTCCATTATCATGTTTAGGTGCAAGCATTTTTCCGAAAAAGCAATTCCGATGTGATTGAGTTGTTGTGAGTTATTTGGACGCATTATGGGTAGGTGTGATGTGATTCTGGTTTTTCTTTGACTTATGATGACTTATAAAGTAATTGTTCTTGCAGGGCTGATAATATGAACTGGTTGCCTTCTTAGCCACTTGGCATGCACAACCGATGACAATCGACAGATGTGAAGACAAGGGTTAGATGTGATGAAAAGATTTTTATTGTGGGTTTTGGGAGCATTTGTGTTTCCAATTTTCTCCGTGGGTAATACGGAAAGCGCTGAAAAGCTCCTCAAGATGTCCACCACCACGAGCACCGAGAATTCCGGATTGCTTGATGTGTTGCTGCCGGAGTTTGAGAAGGATAGCGGCATACGGATTAAGGTCTTTGCCAAGGGGACCGGAGCTGCCATCAGGGATGGCATGGAGGGAAATGTGGATGTGATCTTTGTCCATGCCAAAGCAAGAGAGGAAGAGTTTGTGGCCAATGGCTATGGTGCCTACCGGTTGGGAGTGATGTACAACGACTTTGTCATCCTTGGCCCCTCTCTTGACCCCGCCCAGGTCAAAGGGCAGCAAGATGCAGCCATAGCCCTGAGACAGATTGCCCGGTCAAAGGCCAGGTTTGTGTCCCGTGGGGATGACAGCGGAACCCATGTGAAAGAACAGAGCCTGTGGGAAGCTTCGGGGGTGCCACTGGAGCGTGAAATCACTACGGTGGTTAAGAAAGGA
>CAZCCX010000143.1:0-5972 GCA_964497115.1 uncultured Desulfobacteraceae bacterium | reverse complement strand
TGAATCTGCAGTAGGTACTTATATACTCAAGTTACTTCTGAGACACGACACTAGGTGAAGTACCAGTCTGTCAGTCACCCAGTACTCCACGAACTTTGCACTGGTGTTGATCCGGTACGTATAATCTTTTTTTTCTCTTTGCAGGAGACTTCTAGTATGTGACCAGTCTAGCAAAAGGCGGCGATCATAACAAGGGAATACCAGATGCCTGATCCACCATCAAGCAGTCATCTGCTATGTTGCCTTCGGTCGCTTCTCCTTGCGGCGTATTGTTTATACGCCTCAGTCGGCGCTCCTCGGCGCCTTGCATCTAACAACTTGTTGGTGCCCAGGCTCTCCTAAAATCCACTATAATCAGTACATAAACGGAAATTTGATGGTGGATCTTAGAGATGGTAAACTGAGAAAGTCGTGGCGAAAGCCATTGACAAGGGACTGGTTTCGAACTACAAAGAATCGGGTCGTTTTCAGGCCGGTTAATACCTGAGTTTTGCACTAACTGTCTATTACGGCTTGAAGCGCCTTGTTTTTAGAGGTCGTTTCATGGTTTTAATCCTCACCATATGGGTAATATGCTAGCGGATTAAAATCATTCCAACTTCCCTTTATACACAAGGCTTTCGGCGCCTCACTACGACATCCGGTGCAAAATTCAGGTAATAAATGATTATCCTAAGTAAGGAGTGTGAAATGTCCAATGTAGTGGTGGTGGGAACCCAGTGGGGGGATGAGGGGAAGGGGAAAGTGATTGACCTTCTAACCGCCCAGACAGACCATGTCGTCCGGTTTCAGGGCGGGAATAATGCGGGCCATACCCTTGTGGTCAACGGGGAGCAGACCATCTGCCATCTCGTGCCATCGGGGATTCTTCATAAAGACAAGAAGAATCTGATCGGAAACGGTGTGGTGGTGGATCCTGCTGTGCTTTTGGAAGAAATTGACATGTTGAGCAAGAAAGGGATTGCCGTAGGGCCGGAGAACCTGTCTCTGAGCGAGAAGGCGCATCTCATCATGCCTTATCATAAGGCCATTGACCTGGCCAGAGAGAAGGCCAAAGGAAAGGACAAAATAGGAACCACTGGGCGTGGCATTGGTCCATGTTATGAGGATAAGGTGGGAAGAATCGGGATGAGGGCCATTGACCTCCTTGAACTCGAGTCCCTTGAAGAGAAGATCAAGGCGAATTTGAAGGAAAAGAATTTTTACCTCACAAAATTTCTGAATGCAGAGCCGCTGGAGTTCGAGCCCATCTTTAATGAATACAAAACCATGGCCGGGATCCTTCAGCCATATATTTCAGATGTGTCTCTGGAAATCGATCAGGCGATAAAAGCGGGGAAAAACATACTCTTCGAGGGGGCCCAGGGAACACATTTGGATATAGACCATGGGACCTATCCTTTTGTGACTTCATCAAATCCCGTTTCAGGGAGCGTATGCGCAGGAGCCGGCGTCGGCCCTGATAAGCTCCATCACATTGTCGGCATTGTAAAGGCCTACACGACACGGGTGGGGTTAGGACCTTTTCCCACAGAGCTGGAAGATGAGACCGGCAACTATATCCAGGAAAAGGGCGCGGAGTTCGGTGCTACCACAGGACGTCGTCGTCGGTGCGGCTGGCTGGATCTTGTGATGATACGAGATTCGGTTCGCCTTAATGGTTTGACCAGTTTGAGCATCACAAAACTTGATGTCTTGTCCGGTCTGAAGAGACTGAAAATCTGTGTGGGATATGAGTTCCAGGGGAAACGGATTGATGCCACCCCTGCAGGTCTCAAGAGACTGGCTCAATGTATACCTATCTATGAGGAACTTTCCGGATGGGACGATGACATTACCTCTTCCAGACGGATTGACGATCTGCCCGTTGAGGCGAGGGATTACCTGACTAGGATCGTGGAAATTACGGGAGTCCCCTTATCTGTCATCGGGGTGGGGAGCGGGAGAGAGCAGACGATATTGCTGAAAGATCCGTTCCAGGACGCATAACAGAGATCCCCTTGCACCCTCACGAGTCTGTGGCGGAGACGTTATTACTTAAGATACTTCTGGGACATGACATTATAACCATCAACCCTTCCTAAATCACTCTAGGCGTTTCTTTTATGATTACCTGTGAAAAAGAATATGATGTCATTGTTGTGGGAGGGGGCCACGCGGGATGTGAGGCCTCCTTGGCCGCCGCCCGTATGGGACATCCCACGCTGCTCCTTACCATGAACCTGGACCACATTGCGGTCATGAGCTGTAATCCCGCAATCGGGGGACTGGCCAAGGGTCACCTCGTCAAAGAGATCGATGCCCTGGGCGGTGAGATGGCCAAGAATACGGATCAGACCGGCATTCAATTCAGGCGGCTAAACACCCGAAAGGGCCTTGCTGTTCAAGGTTCAAGATCCCAAAACGATCGCGATCTCTACCGGAAACAGATGAAGTCTGTCCTGGAGATTCAGACCAACCTCGATATCCGGCAGGCTACGGTGGATCAGCTTCTGATTAAAGATGGAAAGGTCTGTGGGGTCGATACCCATATCCATGAGAGGTTTCTCTCAAAGACGGTTATCCTGACCACAGGCACTTTTCTGAAGGGGCTGATTCACATTGGTCTTGATCATTTTCCGGCAGGACGCATGGGGGATCCGCCTTCAATAAGCCTGTCGAATCAACTGAAAGAACTGGGATTTGAAATAGGACGGCTTAAGACCGGCACGACACCGCGCCTAAATGGAAGGACTATTGATTACAAGGGTCTGGAAATACAGCCTGGAGACGAAGATCCAAGGCCATTTTCCTTCACCACAAGAGAGATCCCTTTGCCTCAGATCCCCTGCCATATCACGTATACGAATATGAGGACCCATGAAATCATCAAAGAGGGTTTGGACCGATCTCCTCTTTATGGCGGCATCATCAAGGGTGTGGGAGCCAGATACTGTCCCTCTATTGAGGATAAGATCATACGGTTTGCAGAAAAAGAAAGACATCAGATATTCCTGGAGCCCGAAGGTCTGGATACCATCGAGGTCTATCCCAACGGACTCGCCACCAGTCTGCCCGTGGATATCCAGGTTAAAATGGTGAGGTCCGTCCCAGGTCTGGAGAAGGCAGAGATTTTTCGGCCCGGATATGCCATAGAGTACGATTATATCAATCCGCTGCAACTAAGGTCCACGCAGGAGACCAAGCTGGTTCCAGGCCTTTTCCATGCCGGACAGATCAATGGCACGTCCGGTTACGAAGAAGCCGCGGCCCAAGGCCTTTTGGCTGGTATCAACGCGGTCTTAAAGATTCGGGGAGAAGAACCTCTCATCCTTGCCAGATCACAGGCCTACATCGGGGTTCTGCTCGATGACCTGGTGACCAAAGGGACCCGAGAACCCTATCGGATGTTCACTTCCAGGGCTGAGTACCGCCTTTTGCTTCGGGAAGACAATGCAGATTTCAGGCTGAGGGACATAGGCCACGGATTAGGTCTGGTCCCTGATGATATTTACCGGAAATTCTGCAAGAAAAGGGCACGGGTAGAACAACTGCTTATTCAACTGAACGAATTCAAGTTGAAACCGGAGTCATCGGTCATAGAGAGGTTAAAAGAGCTGGCCTCCCCAGCCATTCGAAATATTACCTCCCTCGCACAGCTTTTGAGGAGAAATGAGATCTTTTTTGAGCATCTCAGGGTCTTTGATCCTGGACTTGACGGAATAGATGCAAAAATCGCCGAGGAGGTAGAAACACGGATCAAATATGAGGGATACATTGAACGCCAGAACAAACAGGTAAGAAAACTAAAACGAATGGAAGACGTGAGGGTCCCTGATAAAATTGACTATGAGACTGTCTACGGACTCTCCACAGAGGTAAGGGAAAAGTTGAGCCGGGTGAGGCCTGTTTCCCTTGGCCAGGCCTCCCGTATCTCCGGCATGACCCCTGCCGCTCTGATGGCGATTCAGGTACATCTCAAAAGAGTGAAAACTCAAGACAATTCTCAGCGCACAAGCGAGGGATAAGCTAGAGATTCTGAAATTGATTTTAGGCCAAAATAGGAGTAGAATGATAGTTCACCCAGTACTTCCAAGAAACAAAGAGGCACAGTTTTCCAGGAGGCGGAAAAATTGACGGATGACACTGAAAAACGCCAACACCCCAGGATTCCGGTGAGGTGGCCCGTCACCATTATTACCAAGCAGGGCAGCATAGAGGGAGAATCGAGAAATATCACTGTTGCGGGGCTTTTCGTCCACTCCTTGGAGAAGCTGGAGAAGAATGAAGAGTATCAAATGATCATCAGAGTACCGGAAGAAGAGTCCCTCTTGCTGAATGGTCGAGTGGTTTGGTCAAACTTTGAAAACGTGGATTTCAATGCAAGTTATATGGGTATGGGCTTTTGTTTCATAAAGATTTCTAAGGAGGACCGCGGTGTGCTCGGTGATATGATTTCGCGATATGCCGATCTTTGAGTCAAACCCCCGGCACCCCAACCGAAGGCCGGCACATTAGGATGGCCGGACATGTCTGATTATCCCTTCAGTTTTTACCAACGTTCATCTTTCTCTATTTAATGAAGAGTACCCACGATGACGTCGATGCTTATTTCGTCACCGTCTTCAACGATGGCGATGGCCCCCCTTCTGCGGCTTCGGGGGATATATGGCCGACAAAACACCCGTTATTGGTTCCGGAAAACCTTCAGCTTTCGGGCCCACTTTTCCACTTGAGTCAACTTGTCGAAAATCTTGCCGAGCGACTTCGCACCGAATGCTATCACGACTGCAAACACCACTACGGGCAGTGCGGTGCCCAATCCGTACACGGACGGCAGCAATGATTGAACGTTGGAGTTAATTACTTATTCAAGGTCCCGTTTTCCCCTGGATCACTTCACTCAGCACTTTAGACAAGGACCGGAGATCAAAGGGTTTGGGCAACATGCCTTTAAAACCATATTGCTGAAAGTTCCCTAAAACCAGATCGTCGGAGTAACCACTGGATACAATAGTCTTTGCCCCGGGTTCTATCTCCAGCAATTTCTTAACTGTGTCTTTGCCTCCCATTCCTCCCGGAACGGTTAAATCCAGGATAACGGCTTCATATGGCTTTCCGGTTTCCTTTGCCGTTCTATACATCTCAATCGCCTCAACCCCCTCCTCTGCAAATTCCGGCTCATAACCCAGTTTTTCCAGCATTTTCCCGGCGATTTTGCGCAGAGGAGCTTCATCATCCATTATCAGGATCCTACCCTTTCCCGGTATCACTTTGTCTTCCTCCTTTTCCTGGACTGTCTTTTCTGAGGCAGGCAGGTAGATTCGAAATGTCGTACCCTCTCCCAATTTTGATTCCACCGTGATATGTCCGTCATGCTTCTTTACTATGGAATAGGTCGTGGCAAGCCCAAGACCGCTCCCCTCAGGCTTTGTCGTAAAAAACGGGTCAAACACCTTTGCGATATCCTTTTTCTCTATACCCTGCCCCTGATCCGTGATGGATATACTGACGTATCTCCCTGGTTTGATCGGCAGGCCAGGTTTGCCCTCGATTGTGAGATTTTCTCCGGTGACCTGGATTTTCCCGCCATCCGGCATGGCCTGGTCTGCATTCATCACAACATTGTTGATGACGTGGCTGATCTGTCCGATGTCCACCTCAACCGACCAGAGGTCTTCCGCTATGGAAAACTCACAACTCGATTTTGACCCTCTCATCACAAAGTTGGATGATTCTGCGATAACATCTTCAATAGAAGAGGTCTCCTTTACCGGCGCTCCACCCTTGGCAAAGGTCAGCAACTGTTTGGTCAGTGCCTGAGCCCTCGATGAAGCCATCTCCATCTCGCTTAACAGTTCAAAGATTTTATCTTCGGGCTTCACCTCCATCTTGGCCATGTAAGTATTGCCGATAAACGTCGTCAGGATATTGTTGAAATCATGGGCGATGCCCCCCGCGAGTATCCCAACGGATTCCAGTTTCTGGGTCCT
>CAZCCX010000142.1:0-6055 GCA_964497115.1 uncultured Desulfobacteraceae bacterium | reverse complement strand
GGGCTAAGGTGATAGAGGTCATCGGGGACGACACGGTCCCTTCAGGACAAGTCGTCGTAGATTCGCTGTGAAGAATATAGTTCCAAGGCCGTGGATGAGACTGGGACCATATCACTATATGAAATGTAATTAAAAAGGAAATGGTTTCCAAGTCTGAAATAGAGGGACGATGAATTCTGATAAATCAAGGTTTCTGTCCGGTTTTGTTGCCATTGTGGGACCGCCCAATGTAGGCAAATCAACCTTACTGAATCGACTCCTCGGCACAAAAGTAGCCATTGTCTCTCCAAAACCTCAAACGACCCGAAACCGAATCCTCGGGATCTATCATGGGGAGCGCTATCAGATCGCCTTTATGGATACCCCCGGCATACACAAAACCCGAACCCCTCTCCATAAAAGCATGATCGCTTCTGCCCAAGAGGCCTTCCACGAGGTGGATATCATCATGATGATGATAGAGATGCCACGCCCGGACGACGCAGATATTCCCTTGATACTGAAAAACCTTGAACAGACAAAAAAACCCTCTTTCCTTATCATCAACAAGATTGACACAGGTTCTAAGAAGGAGCTTTTGCCGATCATAGAATCCTTCAGCAGACTTAACCGCTTTGATGCCATCATTCCCGTATCTGCCTTAAAGGGGGAAGGCATAGAACACCTTATGAAACAACTCCGTTCAAGGCTCAAACCCGGTCCGGCGTTCTTCCCTGAAGAGATGAAAACAGACCAGTCAGATTCTTTTCTTGTCTCCGAGATGATACGGGAGAAGATATTCCTGCATACCAGACAAGAATTGCCCTACTCCTCGGCCGTGACTGTGGATAGAATGGAAAACAAACCGGACAAGAACCTCGTCACCGTTACGGCGCGGATTCATGTGGAGTCCGATTCTCAGAAGGGGGTCCTCATTGGACAGAAGGGGCGGATGATCAAGGCTATCGGCCAATCAGCACGACGTGAACTGGAAAGGATATTCGAGACTCGCATCTTTTTGGACCTAACGGTACGGGTAGAGAAGAACTGGAGCAAAGATACCCGGGCTTTGCGAAGATTGGGGTACTAAAAGCGAAAAAGCCAACCCCTATTTATGGGTTGGCTTTCTCAAAAAGGAGGAAAGAGCATTTTGCCTTTCTTGCTCTACCAAATCTGCAAAATTCCTGCCAAAACAACGCGACTAAAAATATTTCTTACAACTAACCGTTTTCACTGGACTTTCATCACCTCTCGGTTTCTGGTCTGATTTCTTATCCCCCACGAGAAGTACAATTTTTTGCACAACAAAAAACTCGGGAAGCCTCAACGACGTTTAACTATTTAAGTTTATTGACAAAATCTTAGTTCAAATTATTTGACCCTCAAATGATGATATTGTACTTCTTCAATTTGTGCTGAATCAGGCTCTTGGTGATCCCAAGCATCTCCGCCGCATGGGACTGAATATTATCGCACTGCTTCAGGGCTCTTCGAACAAGCCTTTCCTCGATTTCCTCGAGGGTCTTCTGCAGGGGTGCGCCTAGGGGTATGAATCTGTCCACATCCAGATCTTCTCGCTTCCCTGAGAATTCGTCCGGCAAGTCTTCAAGGCCTATTTGACCGTCGGAACTCAGAACCACCGCCCTTTCAATGGTATTCTCCAATTCCCTTACGTTGCCCGGCCAGCTGTAACGGTAAAAGGCCTTCCAGGCCTGTCCGCTCAATTCGATCTTATCTTTGCCTTCGTCCTGCCCATACTTCTGAGCAAAGTGGTTAACCAGCAACCGGATGTCTTCGACCCGCTCCCTCAGGGGTGGAACCTCGATATTAATGACATTGAGCCGATAGAAGAGATCTTCCCTGAACTCTGCCTTGGCCACCTCCTCTTTCAAATTTTTGTTGGAAGCCGATAATACCCTCACATCCGTCTGAATGGTCTGGGTCCCCCCTACACGCTCAAATTCCATTTCCTGAAGGACTCTCAGAAGTTTAACCTGCAAGGACGCAGGCATCTCACCCACCTCATCAAGAAAGAGGGTCCCTCCGTCAGCCAATTCAAAACGGCCCTTCTTCATGGCCACTGCCCCTGTAAACGCCCCTCTCTCATGACCGAAAAGCTCGCTCTCCAAAAGGGTCTCGGTGAGTGCGCCACAATTAACAGAGATAAACGGGCGGTCTTTCCTGGGGCTGTTGTAATGGATGGCCTTGGCAATAAGTTCCTTTCCCGTACCTGAAGCCCCGGCAATCAGGACAAAAGCCTTGGATTGAGCCACCTTTTGAATCAGATCGTAGATCTCAAGCATGGGTTTGCTTTTACCGATAATATTGCCGTATCTGTAACGATCTGAAAGGGCCTTGCTGAGAAACCGATTTTCTTTAATAAGCCGGTAATTTCCCAATGCCTTTTCGACGGTCAACTTCAATTCTTCATTCTGGAAAGGCTTGGTGATATAGTCGTAGGCCCTTTTCTTCATGGCCTCTACAGCCATCTCGATGGTGCCGAAGGCCGTCATCATAATGACCGGGAGATCAGGTTCTGCCTTCTTGGATTCTTCCAGGAGTTCCATTCCGGTGATTCCGGGCATCTTCATATCCGTAATCACCAGGTCCAATTCCGACTCCCGAATCAAGCGGATCGCTTCCCGGGCATTATCTGCCGTAAGGATCTCATAGCCTTCCGGCCCCAAAAGAGCCTCTAAGACCACAAGATAGTTCTTTTCATCATCGACAACTAAGATCGTTTCCATAAGAATTCTATTTCCCTATTCCGGTAAGACATTGAAGTCACTATCTCGTGCGCGGCAGCCGAACCTCCACCTTGGTTCCTTCCCCTTCCCTGCTTCGTATGCCGATCGTTCCCCTATGCCCCTCAATGATCTTCTTCACGATGGGAAGACCAAGGCCACTTCCCTTTTCCTTTGTAGTAAAGAAGGGATCGAATATCCTTTTCGCGTTTTCCTCACTGATTCCACAACCTTTGTCTTCAATCTCTATGCGATAATGACCCCTTTCCTCGTCAACTTTGATGTCTACGGCACCCCCATCCTCCATGGACTGCGTGGCATTTAACAGGATGTTGAAAATGGCCAGATAGAGAAGTTCCTGGTCCGCCATAAGTCTTAATGACTGGCCATTCAAATTGTCCTTTACCGTGATGCCCTTTTTATCCAGTTCAGGCTGCATGAAAGAGAGGTTCTTCCGGATAATCTCTTCCAAATGACATTCATGAAAATTTAACGCTTGTGGGCGCGAAAAATCAAGGAATTCCGTGACGATCTGGTTCAACCGCACGGATTCTTCCAAAATGACCTTGGAAAGGCGCTTCTGGGTGTCGTTGGCCCCCGGCGTCCCACCCAACAATTCAGAGGTGCTCTGAATAATCCCCAGGGGATTCTTGATCTCGTGAGATACGGCCGCCACCATCTCCCCCAAGGCGGCCAGACGCTCAGTCTGGCTCAACTGCTCCGAAAGATCATGTTGTTCCCTGGCCCTCTGTTCAATAACACCCTCTGCTTTCTTAACGATCAATAGGAGCGCCAGGAAGATGAACGCCATGATCAGGGTAGAGAGACCAAATATGCGGTACTGGAGCTTTACAGTAGATCTATACTGTTCGGTCATATCCAGGATGATTTCAAAAACACCTGAGACATATTTCTCTTTGGTCCGGGTATCGTGTAAAATATGTGGAATATAGGTACTGATCTTCATTACAGCCCCTATCCTTTCTATTCCGAAAAACCCCCAAAGCCCCTCCGCTTCTGGTTTCAACCTCGAGGATCGTTCTCCCTGAACCGCTTTCTTAAATTCCGGAGTCTCTATTGGCTTGCTACTTATCTGCTCAGGATCAGTACTGTAGATGATTCCTCCTTCTTTAGTGTCGTAGAAGTTGACTACGTCTACGTTCAGCCCTCGGATTGTATCCCTAACAACCCGATCCATTAATCCTCTTGCTTTTGGCTCCCCCAGCCTGATATCTCCCTCATAAATAGAAGAAAGAGGTCGTGTAACATACTCAAAAACCTGATAATTCAGGTTAGTACCCAGCCATAAAGCATAATCTTCATAACTCTTAAGAAGAATGTCTTTACCCTTCTGGGAGATAACCATTGAGAAAGGAAAACTAAAGATCACCAGCACAATAAAACTGGCCAAGGCAAAGAACTTCACCAGCCGAAATTGTTTACCCTCTCGGATCATATTTTGACTTTCTAGTGACATTTTCTAGTAGTAATGAGTGGATCGTTCGCTATCTGCCGGTGGTCCGACATTCTGCGTGCGGTAGCCGGACCATGATCTTCGTCCCTTCTCCCTCTCTGCTTTTTATGTCGACCGTCCCGCTATGTGCCTCGATAATCTTCTTCACAATGGAAAGGCCAAGCCCGTTCCCCTTGTGCTTAGTTGTAAAAAAGGGCTCCAATACCCTGTTTGCATTCCCCTCACTGATACCACAGCCGGTATCCTCGAATTCTATGCAATAAAGGTCCCTTTCTCTTTCTACTCTGATGACTATTCCACCCCCATCCTCGATGGACTCCATGGCGTTTATCAAGATGTTTAGGAAGGCGCGATAAAGAAGTTCCTGATCTGCAAAGAGTTTCAAGGATCTGCCATTCAAATTGTCGTTTACCGTGATACCCCTCTTGTCCAGTTCAGGCCGCATAAAAGAGATAAGCCTCTCGATGATGTCCTCCAAATGACAATCGTGTGGGGTTGGCACTTCGGGACGCGCAAAATCGAGGAATTCCGTAACGATTTGATTCAATCGGGTCGACTCTCCTGTAATCACCCTCGAAAGACGCTTGTGGGGCTCGTCTGCCTCCGGCATCTCACCCAATAATTCAGAGGTGCTCCGAATGATCCCCAAGGGATTCTTGATCTCGTGAGATACAGACGCGACCATCTCTCCCAAGGCGGCCAGACGCTCGGCCTGATGTAACTGAGCCACAAGTTCATATCGCTCTTGGGCTCTCCGCTCAATCATGCCCTGCGCTTTGTGAACGATCAAGAGGAGCGATAGAAAGATGAGACCCATAATCAAGATGGACAGGCCGAACACAAGCAGTTGAAACTTCACAATGGACTCATTCTGTTCGCTCATATCCTGATTTAACTCGAAAACACCTAGAAGAGGAGCTTTCTCATTGGTGTCCGGTCCTACCGATTCTCCGAACGGGACATAGGCTCGATCCTGGTTTAACTCGAAAACATCCTGAGGGGTGTCTCTCTCTGCAGGGTTTGGATCTACCGGTTTTCTAAAGGGGACATAGACCCGAAGCGTCACCTTGGCCCCCATACCAAGCCCCCAAGAACCTTGCTCAGTGGAAGTCATTGAGGAGTACTCCCCCTCAAGGGCCTTTTTGTATTCAAGACTTTCCGGCATTTTCAGACGTATTTGTTCCGGATCCGTGCTGTAGACTATTTGAGTTCTTGTGATATCATAGGCATTTACTAAATCTACATCAAAGCCATAGATTGCGTTCCGGACAATTCTGTCCATCAATTCAGCCTGACTCGGGTCATTCAACCAAACACTACTCCCCTTCAATACGACCTGTGGATAGACATAATTCCGATAGACTTGACGGTTTAAGTTTTCACCCACGAGGATCACATTGTTTTCATAGCTCGCTTTGAGGATCTGTATGGCATTCTCGGAGATGACCAATGAAAACAGGAAACTGAAGATCGCCAGCACAATAAAGCTGGCCCAGGCAAAGTGTTTCACCAGCTGAAAGGGTCTTGCTTTCGGCCTCATATTTTGGTTTGAAAGCACCATATCTGGAGACGGACCTCTAAACAGAGAGGATTTTGACTTCAAAAAGAACCATCACATTCACCCTATCGTTGCATAAAAAACATGACAAGGGGTTCTAGAAAGCAATAATAACAAGGATCTTGGCGTAATTCGAGACTATTTTTGGAAATCACCAAATGTGAATTCCAAGTTAATCCATTTGGGAAAGTCGAGGGTACCGCATCTCCTTTATTGCCTGCCGGGCCGAAGCCTTGGCGAAGGCAGGTCAAGGGTTCGCGGTAGTTTACTACAGCTTCACCCTTGACGCCGCGGATCTGC
>CAZCCX010000141.1:0-6099 GCA_964497115.1 uncultured Desulfobacteraceae bacterium | reverse complement strand
TAT
This sequence comes from uncultured Desulfobacteraceae bacterium, assembly GCA_964497115.1. GTDB lineage: Bacteria > Desulfobacterota > DSM-4660 > Desulfatiglandales > HGW-15 > JAFGFY01. The sequence goes on along the minus strand of CAZCCX010000141.1, from coordinate 6,096 downwards.
GCTTTGCAAAATTTTATTGCTGGTTTGTAATAAATTATATCTAAAACCCTCAAAGATCAGATCACCGCCACTGGCCCCTATAGATATCGTCTTGAGGGAATGGTCCATGCCTTTTACACATAAAAACAATCGAGTGTTCCATCAAGAATCCTGAATATGAATCCAAGGAATTATGATACGAGGATTTAGGTTGCATAGGAGCGTGACAAGCGCACCTATGGTTTTAGTCCGGCCTCCAGCCTCTTGACAAATTCCTCAGGCTTCTCGAAACCGGCGGATCGTAGGTCTGTCTTTTCCTTCCCTTTGGACGAGATGAACAGATATGTGGGCACGCCTTTGATTCGAAACTGTTGTTGCACACTTTTCTCAAATTCACCCTTTTCCCGAGTCAGATCCACCTTGATCATAGTGTATGATTTTGATCTTTCAATCACATCTTCATGGGAGAAGGTGAAGCGGTCCATCTCTTTGCACGGGATGCACCAGTCGGCGTGGAAGTCGATCATCGCAGGTTTTCCCGTTTGAATAGCGCTGTCCAATTCCTGGTCAGTGGTTGGATGGACCCAATCGATCCGATTTTCGGTTTCAGACTCAGCAGGGATAATCAGCCACGCCGCAATAGCCATTAGGGCTATTGCGATGATTTGCTTGATAATGAGAAAGGCACGCGCGTCGTTTCCATTCTTGTCGATGATGAGGTAGACTCCGGCTCCGAAAAGGAACGCCGCTATCAAAATGTCACCCCAAGCGCCCAATAACGGCTGGAGGAAATAGAGTGCCATGGCAATCAGAATGAGACCGAATATGACTCTCACTCCGACCATCCAGGCACCTGAACGGGGCAAAGAGGTGATGTGTGAAGAGAACATGGCCAGGAAAAGATAGGGAAATCCGAGCCCCATGGAAAGTGTAAAGAACATAAAAAAACCCAAAACAACACTCTGATGCATGGCCACGTAGGTAAGCAGCCCGATGACAAGAGGACCCACACAAGGGGCAGCGATAATTCCCATGGTCAAGCCCATGAAGAGTGAACCGATAATCCCTGATTTTTTCTGACCCGCGGCATTCATCAGACCGCTGGGTAACCGAAACTCGTACACACCAAACATGCTCAAGGAAAGTCCCACAAGCACAACGGCAATCCCGATGAGCACGGCAGGGTGAGTCAGCAAGGCGCCAAATAATCCACCGCCCAGGGCCGTGACGACTCCCAGAATGGAATAGGTCACTGCAATCCCAAGCACATAGGCCAAGGCCTTCCAGAAGGTCTTTCCCCTACGACTCGCATCTACGCCGCCGAAGAGACTGATGGTAATGGGGATCAAGGGATAAACGCAAGGGGTGAGATTGAGTGCCAATCCACCCAGAAAGATCAGAAAGAAGGTGACTGGGAGGCTATAGTCTTCCATCAGGGCGGAGATTGCCCCATTTTCCTCGTCCGCGGTCTCCTCCGCTTTGGCTTGTGCTACACCAAGATTAGAGACATTGGTTTTGTGAATCTGGTCAGAACTACCTCTTACGGGAAGGGTCGCTTCAGCCTTTTTCTCCGAAGGAAAAAGACAATGTCGGTCATCACATGCTTGGAAATAGAGTGAGCCCACTAGCGTAAAGTCCTCATCCGCCTCCTTTGGAACCGTGATTTCCGTCTGAAGAATGAATGTCCCCCCGTAAACAGCAGCGGGCTCATCCGCGCCTGCCATCCTGAGGTATTCCGGCTCAGGGTAGACCCACTCAAGGTTTGAGTCATCAGACCCCTCAAATTCGAGGCCGGGTTCGATGGGAATAGTGTAGGAACCCTCATCACCCGGCGCATAAACATGCCAATAACCGGACATTTCCACAACCAGCACCACCCCAAGCCGATCTCCGGTGACAACACCGTCTTGTGAAAACTCAAGATGAAGGTTTAAGACATCTGAAGATTCCAACCGGGAAACGGTGAAGACTAAAAGCAATAGTATCCACGTGAAGATCCAGCCGTAAAGGCCTCTTATGCCCAGTCGTTTTGTGTGTTTTGACATCTTATGTAATCCTCGACGCCTTGTCTCGAAAGCTCCTTGACTCTTACAGAGTTAAGGAAAGGATAATGAAGATTGTCTTGTTAGCCCAGGTTCATAGCGTGACCACTATCATGTGTCAAGTAATGAAATCACGCCTGAGGCATGATTTCATAAAACGCGCCTTCGGCGCTTTGTAGAACAATTTTCGACACAATCAAGTCTAAGACTCGTTGCGCATTATTGAAACGGAGAATTCTAAAGGGAGGAGATGACATGAAGGTTATAACGATGTTTTTACTGTTTGCATTCGCATGTATATTCAACGGAATAGGAATAGCCCAGACCCAAAACCCACCCAAGGATATGCCCAAGAACTCAGGCCTAAGGGAACTCAGGTCGAAGGCTTCGGTGCTCTTCAAAAAAACTCCTCATTAAAATTCTTTGGAAGGAAAGGTGCATTGACATATGCCTGAAGAAAGGCGGCGAGATCTTCTCCGAGTGACCAGTGGGAGGGCTTGAAATCGAAGAAAAGATATCTCCACCTTTCCTGATTGTCACCTTTCGAACAATAACCGCTATAGAATAACAGCGACAACTTTCCGTATCTCATATGAGCTCTCAGATCCTTATGAGGAGCCAAAAAAAGTTCTTTCTACAGGATCAAACCGTCTAGAGCAACCGGGCCTGCTGGAACAACCGGGGCACATCCAGTCTGTTGACCAGATCCTTAAAGACCTCGCCCATGACCTTGTCCGCATCCCTTTATCCCACAACCTTAACCCGCTCCCCCTGCCCACTGATTATTTGGGTGACAAGGACTTCTCCGTTTTGAATGATCCGGGCCTCATAGCTCATGGTAACTGTCCATTTCTTCTTGACCAAGTCCACCTTGACGAGATCCAAAAGAAGCTCTTTCAGGACAATCCTCAACTCAACATCACCATATTCTTTGTTCGGGACAACCTCTGCACCCAGGTATATCAACCTTCTCTGAAAGACGTCTTTGAAAAGGGAAGGCACTTTGTACGCCCCTCTTCTGAAACCCGGTTCATCGTCTCGCGCCAAAGAATAGGTGATGTTCCCGGTAAAATTCTTGTATTCTTTCTTGGCGCCTCTACCCATGAGGTCTTTGGATGCCCTCGCGTCTTCAAATCCGACAACCACCCTCTTGGACTGCAATGCCTCTGATTTTGGAGGAAGCCGGTAATTGACTTTCAGCTCTGGGACAGTGGCGCAGGAAACGGCCCCCACCAAAAGAAAAAGAACCCCCATAAAACATCGACTTGTGTTGCCTTCCGTACGCATTCGCTCGTCCTCCCTTTAACTAGTGTCTCGTATCACATATTCACTGCTTAAACATGAAATGAGGCATGGGCTGTTCCCTTAAGGCGATATCTCAGAAAGAGATTCCACTGAACCTCACAGTGATCTGATCTTTGAGGGTTTACGCCCAAGAACTTATGGCAGAATGTGTAGCTAGCTTAGAAGAAACGGCCCCTTAAACCCTCAAAGGTCAGATCACCGCCACTGGACCCTATAGATATCGTCTTGAGGGAATAGTCCGTGCCTCATTACGCATCAAAATAGTCGACAATTCTATCAAGAAACCTGAATATTGATGTCACAAATTATGATACGAGACACCAGTAGATCCCTCAAGCTCTCAGAGTGCCTGGTTCAAAAGTCCAACCCGACTCTTTCTTTGTCATTTCTTTGAGCAGTGCCTCAAGCCGGTCCTCTGTATTCAACTCAGGACGGTCTATGACCATCTCAAGCAATTGACCTAAGACCTTACCGACTTCAGGTCCTTGTGGCAAGCCCAAAACGTCCATGATCCGGCGTCCATCAAGGGCCAGATCTCGCTCCTTCAGGGCAACGGGTCTGTTCCTCACTCCCTCCAACCTTTCTTTGAATACCGAAAAGGCGGCCATTATCCCATCGTCTTGGCCATGGGCCAAAATATCCGCCCTGCGAAACAAGAGAAAATGATCCATGTTTTCCGAGCCCACACGGCGGATCAGACGTCTCAAGGCATTGTCGCGCCACCCTTCGTGATAGCCTACCGCAGCCATGTGAAGGGTGACCAGGTTTGCCACTCTGCTGATCATCTCATTGCTGAACTTGAGACGGGCCATGATCTCTTTGCTCATATCGGCGCTCACCTTCTCGTGCCCAAAAAACCGGAACACCCCCTTTATCTTTCTTCTCACACGGGGTTTTCCAATGTCATGAAACAGGGCAGTCAGCCTCAAGACCGGATCCGGATCTACGTGATCCATGGTTTCCATGATATGTTTATAGATTGTAAACCTGTGAGGGGCATCCTGTTTTTTCCGATACCCTTCAAGGAGTTCTGGGATCACATATTTTAGAAGGCCTGTCTTGCGCATAAGATTAAAGCCCCTGGATGGCTTGTCACTCACCAAGATCTTGAGCAACTCATCCCTTACCCTCTCTTCGGCCACAGAACCCAGTCTTTCCGCCGTGGCTGAAATGGTCTGCTGGGTTTTTGGCCCCATCTCATACCCAAGCCCCGTGGCCAGTCTGACAGCCCTTAACAGACGCACCGGATCTTCCAGAAATAGCTCATAGGGATCTCCTACAGCCCTTATCAGCCTGCGAGAGAGATCCTTCCGTCCCCCATAGGGATCGATAATTGCCCCTATGCCTACATCGTATGCCATGGCATTGATGGTGAAATCGCGGTGTCCCAAATCCTCCTCAATCGTCTGTCCGAAGTCTTTGCCTCCCTTGAAAACCGTGATCTCACAATGGAGGTCGGACGAAACGAGGGTCACGGTGTCATGCCTAAGGGCAAAATGCCTGACATCCGCAAACAGGGACTTGATCTCTTCAGATCCCGCCGAGGTCGCCACATCCCAATCAATGAGCTTCCGCCCAAGGCAGTAATCCCTGACCGCACCACCTACCACATAGCCCTGGTGGCCGGATGTGTGCAACCTCTTAAGGACCATCATGATGAAACTTGGGATTTCCATCGCCGTACTCCCTATGCCTTGCGCCGTATCCCCCCCTTACACCTTTTTCTTTTTCAATGCCTTACTCGGATTTTGCAGGAGAAGCAACCACAAAATGACTTGCCAAAATGAGCGTAAGATAGTTAAATATGGAACTGTATGAATCTGATCGCGAATAAAAACGGAATTACCCTCCTCATCTTATTGGTGTTCTTCTTTGCCTTTTTTCTGCCTCCCCGGGATTTACACGGCGAATTCTACGAATACGTGGATAAAAACGGAAAACGTCATTTCGTGGACAGTATGGACAGGATTCCCTTTGAATACAGGGACCGTGTGGTTGTGTATCAAGAGAAGTATGACAATCTCCCTGAAGAAGAAAAGGCTAAGATGATAGAGAAGGATCGACTGGAGAATGAAAGGAGACGTGGGGAAAAGGAGAGGAAGTACAGGGAATGGGAAAAGGCACAGAAAGAATGGAAGCAGGAACTGGAGAGGCAGGAGATCCTCCGCGAATTAGAATGGGAGATGGAACAGGCCAAAAGGAAAAGCAAGAGACAAAAACAAGAATATCCACGTCAAGGGGTGCAGAAGGTGAATATCATGGGGAATCCCGTAACGGGCTATACGGTATTGGTCCCCGTCGTGTTGGCTTACAAAGGAAGAGAAGTCAAAACCCGGCTTATCTTAGATACAGGGGCCTCCACCATTGCACTGCATCGGGAGATCGCGGATCAACTCCAAATAAACCTGGAAGATTTTAGAAAAACGACCCCCGCGGTGGCGGGAGGGAGTAAAATTTCAGCCTATGTAGGGAAGTTAGACCACATTAGCGCAGGTCCTATCAAGAAGGAAGATATCTACGTGAGCATTATCGAACACCAAGGCCCCTCGGTCCCTTTCAAGGGCCTGTTAGGCATGAATTTTTTGCGAGACCTCGAATATCACATAGATTTCGAAAAAAAGGTAATAACGTGGAACCCATAATACCTATACGGGAACTTCCTAGTGTCGTGGCCCAGAAGTAACTCGAACATAAAAGTACCTACTTCAGATCCAGAGGGGGGCATGGGGGTCTCTTTTCAGTTCCGCCACCCAAAAGACGCCCGAGCCTG
>CAZCCX010000140.1:5684-6161 GCA_964497115.1 uncultured Desulfobacteraceae bacterium | reverse complement strand
AGGACGGATGAGATACTCCATCTCGCTGCCAAGTGCTCGATCTGTTCGATTTGAACGGGGGTTGGAGAAGGGGGCATCAAGAGATGCTTTGCGATCAGTCCGACAACCCCCATCAAAGACGGGCCAATGATAGTCGCGAATTTGCCCAGCATATTATAAAAACCAAAATATTCACCTGCCTGACCTGACGGGATCAACCTCGAATAATAGGATCGACTCAGGGCCTGAATGCCGCCCTGGACAAGTCCGATGGCAAAGGCTAAAATATAAAACTCATGTTTTTGGGTCATCATGGTTCCCCAGAGAGTAATAAGCATATAGAGGCCTATGGCCAGAAATATGGACTTCCGTGCACTCCATTGTTGTCCAAGCTTCCCGAATATCAAGGCAGCGGGAAATCCCACAAACTGTACGAGAAGGACGGCAGTAATCAAATCAGTTGAGGCAAATCCGATAGACATCCCATAATCAATGGCC
>CAZCCX010000140.1:0-5674 GCA_964497115.1 uncultured Desulfobacteraceae bacterium | reverse complement strand
ATGGTATCCACACCGTCGATGTAGAACCAATAGGCGAACAAGAACAAGATGACGGTTTTCAGGTGCCGAATCTTATTTAATGTGGCCACAAATTGTCCCAAACCTTCTGCAACCACTTGGCCGATGGTTATTGATCCTTTGTCTGGCCTTTCTTCAGACACCCATTTTATAGTGAGGATGGTGAACATGCCCCACCAGAGAGCCACAGTAATAAAAGAATATCTTACGGCAGTGGTGGAATCGAGGATGCCGAAGCTATTCGGCCAGAGGTACATGGCCACATTGACAGCAAACAGGAGCCCTCCACCAAGATAGCCCATGGAATAACCGAGCCCGGAGACATAATCTATGTTGTCTTTCTTGGCAACGCTTAGGAGAAGCGAATCATAGAATATATTCGCACCGGCAAAACCGATATTCCCCATGACATAAATGAAGACAGCCCAAGTCCAGTTTCCCTTCTGGACGAAAAAAAGGGCGGCGGTCATCAGTACACCCAGATATGCAAAGGCAATGAGGAATTTCTTCTTGGCAGAGCCTCTGTCCGCCATGGCACCCAGGAGAGGTGCCATGATGGCTACCAACAGACTTGCCAGCGAATTGGCAAAACCAAGCTGCGCGGTACTCACAACGCTATCGGATCCGTCACTCCAATAATCTTTGAAAAAGAGGGGGAAGAATACCGTCATGATCGCTGTGGCAAACGCGGAGTTTGCCCAGTCATACATGGCCCATCCCCAGACCGCTTTTTTGCTTTTATCCATGATGTTTTCTTTCTTATCCTAATTTGTCAGAATAATCTATAGGATTTATTCTCCCTTGTCCGTTGACACAACAAAGGGAATTACCTATCCTCATTTGAATAATATTGATCAATGCCACTTAGATAGGTCTAAAGGAGTCTGTAATGACAGGCGTTCAATGCGTACCTGCGTTGGAAGACAATTACATCTTTGTCTATAGATACGATGGGAGTAAGGCCTTTGTCGTCGATCCCGGGGACGCAGACCCTGTACTGGAATATGCATCCAAGAATGGGATAGAGATCAAGGCGGTCCTCAACACTCACCGTCACTTTGACCATGTAGACGGAAACGAAAAGCTCAGAGAGGTCATGGGTTGTGAAATCATAGGCCCCGACAAAGGCCGCATTCCCACCCTAGACAGGGTCGTCGAAGATGGTGACCGACTCTTTTTCGGTCTTGTTGAGATTCGAGTGATCTTCACACCAGGTCATACAGAGAGTGATGTCTGTTATTTCATGAAGAGAATGGACGGAGATCCGGTCCTGTGGACCGGGGACACGCTCTTTGTAGGGGGATGCGGACGGCTCTATGGGGGAGGGCCGGAAGCCCTATTTCGGTCCCTAAACCGCTTGGCCTCCTTACCTGAAGAGACCCTGGTCTTTTGCAGTCATGAATATGGGGCTGACAATCTCCGCTACGCCCTAACCATTGAGCCAAAAAACGAAATCGCCCGGGCTCGATATCAAGAACTCCTCGATATGAGAAAACAGGGGCGTCCCACAGTTCCTTCCACCATTGGGGAAGAGAAAAGGACCAATATCTTTTTACGGGCGGGTGTTAGAGAGGTCAAATCAGCCCTTGGCATGGATAACTCAGATCCCTATGATGTGTTTGTTGAGCTTCGTCGAAGAAAGGATGTGTTTAAATGAGGTTGTTCTCCAGTTTATTTGGGAGAAGAACCCATTTTTTTCAAAGGATCTGCTAAGAGATATCGTCTAACTAAATAAAGGGTAAGTCTCTCTATGGATCGCTATACGGATACGGAACTGGTTGACCTTGCACGGAGCGGCCATGAAAACGCCTTTGAGAATCTCGTTCAGAGGCACTACAGGGGCGTGTATGGATTGGCCTTTAAGTATTGCCGAATGAAGCAGGATGCAGAGGACATCACGCAGGAAGTCTTCATCACACTGGCCCGTAAGCTGAATTGTTTTGGACACAGATCTTCATTCAAAACCTGGCTCTTCCGCATCACCATCAACGCCGCCACGGACTTCCTCCGGAAAAGAAACAGGAACAGATTATACGAAACGCCGATAACCGATTGGGAATCCACGGGAAATCCAGTTCCGTCTCCTGAAGAGGCCATGGAATCCCGGCTCATATATGAGGAAATCGACAAACTTCCTGCCAAGCAGAAGGCCACTCTCATCCTGGTGCTCTCAGAGGGATTGAGCCATAGGGAGGCCTCCAAAGTGCTCAACTGCTCTGAAACCACGATTTCCTGGCGGATTCACCGGGCACGTAAAAGACTAGAGAAAGTCATCACCGGAAGGTATGAAAATGGAAGATAAAAGACTGAAGCAAATGATGGACAAGCTCTCCATTCCCGAGCCTGACGAGAAAGCACGGGAGGAGACCATCAGGGCGGCAATGACGGAGTTTCGGGCTCAAACCGGAAAAAAACAAGAAAGGATCAAAGGATCTTCATGGCTCGGTCGTCTAATGGGTAAAGAAACCAAAGGAGGCGTAGCCATGAACAAACCGATTACCATAGGCGCCATAGGATCAGTTGTTGCCATGAGTTTTGTAGTCTTAATGGTGTTTACTCTGACACAAGAGAATCCCATCCGGGGACAAAAGGATACTCCGATACGTCTTTCGAATGATCCCCCAACTTCAGAAAAGAAAGAAAAGGATGTACTAAAAGATACGGTTGTCGACTCCTCTGATTCATCAGTGTCACTACCTGAAATGGAAGCACAAGCCTTAAAGGCTAAAGACTCGGGATTATTATCATCCTCTTCAGGAAAAACTGAGACAAGTTCGGATGGCGGTACTGCACCTAAATTCCGAATGGGGAAGCCAACAATGAAAATGGCCCCTGCAGAAGTGAGTTTTCCGTTGGTCGGCTTCAAACAAAACGAAATGAAACGAATGGTGACAACCAGGGGCGCACCTATTGAAGGGGGAATGCCCGGGATCGTTGACCAGACCTATGTGGGGCGTGACCGGTTTGAAGACTTTGATCCAAATCCTTTGAAGCTGGTTTCGGAAAAGCCCGTATCCACCTTTTCCATTGATGTGGACACGGCGTCCTATGCCTTTGTGAGAAGGGCCTTGAACAATGGGCATTTGCCCCAGATAGACGCAGTCAGAATCGAGGAATTGATCAATTATTTTGACTATGCCTATACTGTACCCCAGGACCGGTCAAGCCCTTTCAAACCGACGGTTGCGGTATTTCCTACGCCATGGAATCCGGATACTAAATTGCTGCACGTCGGCATCAAGGGGTATGACATTGTGCAGGAAGAAAAACCCCGGTCCAACCTGGTCTTTCTCCTGGATGTCTCAGGCTCTATGAACAGCCCCGACAAGCTTCCCTTGCTCAAAAATTCCATGAGGATGCTGGTGGATACACTAGACAAAGAGGATACGGTTGCCATAGTCGTCTATGCGGGCGCGGCAGGCACGGTGCTTGAACCCACAAAAGTCAGTGAAAAAGGGAAGATCCTTGTGGCCCTTGATAGGCTGAGTGCGGGCGGCTCTACCGCGGGCGGGGAGGGGATTCGCATGGCCTATGCCCTGGCAGAGGCAAACTATGACGCTGATGGGGTAAACCGGGTGATCCTCGCCACGGACGGCGACTTCAACGTGGGGATCCGAGATTCGGAAGCGCTCAAGGACTTTGTCGAGCGTAAAAGACATACTGGGATATTCCTTTCAGTCCTGGGCTTTGGCCAGGGCAATTATAATGATGCCCTGATGCAGAAACTTGCCCAGAACGGCAACGGCAATGCGGCCTATATCGACACCCTTAACGAGGCCCGCAAGGTGTTCGTGGATGAGGCGGCGGGCACGCTCTTCACCATCGCAAAGGATGTCAAGATCCAGGTGGAGTTCAATCCTGAAAGGGTGGCCGAATACCGCCTGATCGGCTACGAAACCAGGACGCTCAATCGTGAAGATTTTAATGATGATAAGGTCGATGCCGGGGATATCGGGTCCGGCCACAGTGTGACGGCTATCTACGAGATTACGCCCGTTGAAGGCAAGGGAAGGCTGATTGATGACCTTCGCTATGGATCATCAAAGGATTCGGGAAAAGGCAAGAAGAGCAAAGAATACGCCTTTCTGAAGATCCGCTACAAACTGCCCGACGAGACCGAGAGCAAACTCATTACCCTGCCCATCGATGCTGACACCGAGTACAGCAAGGTCGCCAAGGCTTCGGAAGAGGCCCGATTCGCCTCTGCGGTCGCGGCCTTTGGGATGCTCCTGAAAGGTGATTCCTTTGTCAGAGATTTTACTTATGACGATGTCATTGAACTGGCTCGCAATGCAAAAGGTGAGGACCTTTTCGGTTATCGCAGCGAATTCATTAACTTAGCCAGATTGGCCAAAACCGCCGGTGCCATAGGAGAGCGGTGAGTGGATAGACTGAAGGCTGAAGTAAGCAAGATTCTAATATTTAGGAATTTCTGCAAAGATTGGAAGATTGGACCGACCCGCGTTATTCTCAATTGTCATCTAAATTCCAGATAGTTATGTTTATGTTCCTTAAGGTAGCAATTAAATATTCGAATTTTCGACATGGTGCTGTCATTCCCGCGAAGGCGAGAATCCAGGAAATGTTTCGATCCATAGATTCCGGCTCTTCGCTTAGCTACGGCCGGAATGACAGGTTCAATTGCCGGTTAATAGCAAAAACCTGCTTCCCAACGGATCTGATGCCAACAGATCTGTTGGGAAAAGCAAACCTCAAAGAGGCCAAGAACGGGTAAAAGGGGCATAACGACTTCGGTTCTTCCGGTTAATGAGCCCGATTGAAATGACCAGGCCTCCCGACAGTCACTCCGAAAAGACACCATGACCCTTCCCAGGGTTCAAAAGGTTTTTATAATTAGAGGCACTCAATATCCGGATGAACTATGACTTCCGAGTTTGTTCTTGAACGCGTTTCCATGTATTTTTCACAAGCATTTCATACCCCTTTCATGTTATGAACCTATAGTTATCGATAAGGTTTGTCCATTGTTGAGCGGAGCACCCTAATCAGGAAACCTTAGATAAAGGGGGTTGTCATGGCACTTTTTACTGGTTCCGGAGTCGCATTGATTACTCCATTTACGGAAAAGACGGAATTCGAGGTAAACTTTGAGAAGATCGCCGAACTCATCGAGTGGCAATATCTCTCAGGTCGTCGAAACCGCCAGAATGGTGCCGGATGATTTCTACATCTATTCCGGAGACGACGCGATCACGGTTTCGATCATGTCCCTCAAAGGCAGAGGCGTGATTTCCACGGTGGCAAACATTATCCCTCGTGACATGCATGACCTCGTAAACTATTGCCTGGCCAATAAATGGCATGAGGCCTGTGAATTGCAGTTCAAGATGAAACCTCTGATTGATGCCCTATTCTGCGAGACGAATCCTATTCCTGTGAAGACCGCCCTGAATCTCATGGGAAAGGATGTGGGAAAGACACGGCTTCCTCTGGCAGATATGGAAGAGAAGAACCTTGGACTGCTTAGACGTAGAATGCAGGAGTACGGGTTGATAGAATAAGTCAGGCTGAAAGCATTTGACAAGACGGGAGAGTATTACACATGATGCACAGGATCAACAAGATAGATCGCTTAAACACCAATGGGAAAATCCTTTTGGGAAAAGCAAGATTTCTTGCTCTTCCCGGTAGGCTT
>CAZCCX010000139.1:0-6186 GCA_964497115.1 uncultured Desulfobacteraceae bacterium | reverse complement strand
TGTCTCTCCATCCATGATTCTGTGACATACAGTCCTGAGTTGAAAGAGACGTCTCGCCAGATCTTCGAGCATCAGACCTTCCTGCATGGCGGAGAACATGACGAACGAGCTGACAAAGAGGGCATCAAAGAGATCTTTACCCCCGTAACCGATGATCTCCTGAATGGCATAGATGGAGAACTCTCCCCTGATCATATGGTGAAGGAGGTCATGGTATCTGACGAGGATTCCCAGGTATTCCTGCGTCTTTTTGTCCATATGGTATTTGGAAGGGAGTTTCTCTTTCTCTAAAAACAGCCTCCCTGTCTGGGCATGATCGGCCGGATTGATCTCATCTTTGTATTTCTCCCTGAGTTGGGGGGCTAGACCCAGGTCATGAAAGATGAAGGACTTGATCAGGGCGTCAAGGAGGGGTCGATTGCGGCTAATGTGGCTGACCAAGGTCTCTAAGGTCTCTATCTGGAATTCGTTGAGGCCTACGGTGCCCGAAGTCAGGGGCCCGAATTCCTTTTGTGCCAAGCGGTGCAAGAGCTGAGTATCCTGAAACCGACCCCTATCCCCTCTCACCAAGGCCTCAATTTTTCTTGTGCTGGTCAGGGTGTGGTCTAAGACGGAAGGTCTGGTGTAGAGTTTAGTCGGCAGTCTTGCGTCCTGAAGGGCTCTTAGTTCGGGGATAACAAAAAACAGAAGGGATCGACTGTGGCGATGAAGTAGATCAAGGTCCGTATAGATATTTTCAGGGTGGAAAATGACTTTGAGAAGGCTGGCCCTGAGATTTTCCCTGAGATCCTCGGCCCTCTTAAACCACCTTTCATCTCTGGCAGGGAGCGAAAAGGTTGAATCCCCCTGAGAAAGGAGCCGCAAATGACTCTGGCAAAAGCTCTCCAGGTTGGCGAAAAGGTTTTCCAGAGCCCTCAGGTCTTCAGTGGGGAGATGAGATATCATGTGACCGGCATATTGCTGGTTCAAGGACTTCAGTTTTTGGATATTCGCGTCCATATCGATGTAGGCAATTTCCAGGGCCTGGGCCCTTTGATCTAGCCTCAACTGGAAGCCGGTTCCCAAGACAAACAAGGTATGACTTTCATAGAGATGATCCCCCAGCCCTTTCAGGGTGGGCAGATCGAGGTAATCGGTATTGATGGCCCTTGCCTCTTCTTCCACCTTCTTGACACGGGCCTCTATCTCCGAGGGGTCTGCGTCGGCCAGAATGGGGTTGAAGTTGACCACTTCACCGCGGACCAAATGGACGGTGATCCACAAAAGCACAAATGCGAGCTCACTATCCATTCTCTCAAACAGATGGCCTGTGCCGTAGAATCCCACGTTAAGAAATTTTCTGTAAAAGATGGACAGCCGCAGAGGATCATCTTTCAAGAACATGTTTTCAAAGCGTTCTATGATATTTGTCAGTTTGATGACATCCTCTATCCTTACCAGCTTATGTATATCGAAGTCAGCCAGGGACTCTTTCTCCATGTCCCCTTTGTCTTTGAGTTCAGACCAATGGTCGAGAAACTCAAAGTGATTCGTCATTTTCAGTATTTTACGGATGATTTCGTTATGGATCCCACCGATGGAACTGATCTTTGCGTCCAATAGACGGTCCCAATCCATATCAGGATTGGTCATCACCCTGACCAAGGAATCGTAGAGTTCAATGAGCGCGATCAATTGTCCTTGGTTCAGGTCGCTTTTTTGGGAGGCCACGGTTTCGGCCAGACTCATAAGACGACAGTACTTCAGGAGGTTAAGCCCCTGCAATTGGTCATAGGTTCGGGCTAGATCTGAGACAGGATTCAGGGCCTTTTCATTCATTTTTCCGGACAATATGCGCCCCATGGCGGTATGCCCCACAAGGATAAGAAAGATCTCCTTTAACTCGCCGTAGCTGAAGCCAAAAAAGGGAAAGACCTCCAAAGCTTGCAGCACCTTTGTCTCAGGCCCCTCAACCCAGTCGGGATTCAGATAGGCCTCCATCTTTTCCAGACGATTCATTTTGGCCATGAGACTTAGGACATGATTCAACGCGGGGAACTTTCTCCTCTTGTCCTCCAAGGGCTGTCTTAATCGTTCGATATAGATTTCCGGTAGCCCACCGTAGCGTTTGTCCTTTATCATATTGAGGACGGACAATGTCCGCTTCAAGAAATCGAAGGAATCGCGATAGTCGGCTAAAAGAGACAAGGAACAGCCGGCAAGTCTTGATCCCTCAATGTCTTTTCTCAGTTCGCCAAAGGTGGTTTCCAGGGGTCTTCTTTGCCCGAGATAAACCATCATGTAATCAAGATAATACCCTTTGACAGAGAACCTCTCTTTTCTTTCGGCCTTTACAGAATCTGGGAGTAGAGGTTTCAGTTGAATTTCATTGGAATAGAGCGAGAGGAGTCGGGGCCATACCTTTTCCTGATCGTAGGCAAACTGACCGTTGAGGGGAAAATCGAGATAAGGCAACTGATCCATTTCCTCGAGGGACCATGTTTCCAGGTCACGGCTTCCCAATAATCTGTCTATGACCTCTTGCTCCACATAGAGATCCCGGAGGTATTTTTGCAGATCAAATACGTTAACCTTAAGGGGTTTGTCATTTATCTGATACCTTTTCTTGGTCTTAAAGATATGACTAAACAAGGTAAACTGTTTCTTCTCCTGAATCGTTATGAAGGTCACTTCAGCCGATTTATTCGTTCTTAACGGATGCGTGTGGGCGATCATAAGAATTTCGCCATCCGGTTTTAGGATTTTATGCACCTTCCCAAAGACGTAGACGGCATAATTCTCCAGTTGCTTTTTTGTGAGCTTTCTGGTGGGACGAGGAATAAACTCTTCCGTGAGAATGATATCTTGGATATCTGCAGGGAGAATAACCAGATCGAGGGGTTCTGTGAAGCGACGAAGTTTGTGTATCGTATCAATAACTACAAACTGATGTTCTTTAAAGCGGACAGAGAGTTCATTGATGAGCAGATCGTCGCTACGGGTTAACAGGCCGATATTCTGACTCTCCTTTAGGTGCTTTACGCGGTGAAAGTTGATAACCTTACTCATTTCATCCGCCTTGCTCTTGAGGGTGGCAAGAGAGCTTGACACAAGGTGATGAGGGATCAGGTAGTAAGGCTGCCCCTGGCCCGTAAACCTTATCAGAAGCCCAATATTTTTGTATATCCTGTTGATTTTTCTGTAGTTTCGTTTGATTTCTTCAGGGCTCTCAAAGGTGATGGATTGAATCAGATCCATCTCCTTGGGGCTCAGCCGATTATGGGCCTCAAACAGACCGAATCCATAGGCATTCCCCCCAAAACGACTGGGAAAGCAGGAAGGGTGTTTTTGGGCCGCAAACGTGCCGGGGGGGATGTCTGAAGGGCTGATGCCTAAAGCTTCGAATTCCTGAGGTTTGATGCGTTTGAAGGGATCTTCTCGCCAGAAGGTTTCTGTAGGAGTCATGGTGTTTGAATAGCGGGAATGAAGCTTATTAGTCATTGTTTTCTCATGCCGCCATCAGCCTATAACGCAGAAACTCAATGTCTTTAATCTTTCCCGACTATCAAAATCTAATGTGATTTTCTCTCTTATGTCAAGAACCATTGTGCGTCCCTGATCCACTATCAGATTTTCTTTAATAGTACCTATGTGGGTTTATAGTACCTGGGCACCAGCAAGGTGTTAGATGCAAGTCGAAGATCCCGGACTTTGAGCGGGGGCGCCGCATCGCAGATCCCGTTGCTGTGTACGGGAGGAGCGCCGACTGAGGCGTATAAACAATACGCCGCAAGCCTGTCGAATGGCAGATGACATCTTGATGGTGGATCAGGGTGCCTGAGGGGTCTTGACACCCAACGTAGCCGCATGTTAATAGATATCGTCTTTCTGGAAATGGCTGATTCGCCCAATCTCAGGGTCATGTGCCCGTCCCACAACCACGGGGTTCAGAAGAATGTGACAATGGCATCTTACGGTTGAAATTTCTCCGTTTTCTGGTTTAGAAGCCTGAAGCATCGACTTGACCTTGAAAAACGGTCCGTTTTCAGATGGAGACAAGATTATCATTCATAAATCACATTATGAAAATTCTGGTGAGAAGGGAAGGTGGTTGTCGTGAATATTATTGTTTGTCTAAAGCAGGTACCCGATACGGAAATACAGATTAGAATTGCCCCGGATGGAAGATCCATTGCACAGGATGACATCAAATGGGTTATGAACCCCTACGACGAATACGGTGTGGAAGAGGCCCTCAAGCTGAAAGAGAAGTTTGGCGGTGAGGTGACGGTGGTGGGCGCAGGCCCCAAAAGGGTTACCGAATCCATACGCACGGCCCTGGCCATGGGGGTAGATAAGGGCGTTTTGATTAATGATCCGGCTCTAGAGGGAAGCGACTCCTTGGGAACGGCAAAGGCCCTGGCGGCTGTCATCAAGGACCTTGAGTATGATCTGATCTTCACCGGGCAACGAGGGGTTGATGAGGACTTAGGCTTGGTGGGGGCCACACTGGCGGAATTCTTGGATATTCCCGCCCTATCGGTCATTACAAAGGTGGACGTCGCCGAGGACGGTAAGTCCGTCCGGGCCCACAGGCCGGTGGAAGGGCAGACCCTGGTGATCGAATCCGGTTTGCCCGCCCTGATCACCACGCAAAAGGGGTTGAATGAACCCAGATACGCCTCTCTACCTGGTATTATGAAGGCCAAGAAGAAACCGTTGGATGAAAAAACATTGGCTGATTTGGGCCTGGATGCAGCAGAGTTTGGCGAAGGCGCGAGAAAACTTCAGGTTCTCGAATTGACCCCGCCCCCTCAAAGAGAAGCGGGAAGAATGGTGGAAGGGGAAACGCCTGAGGGCAAGGCTATAGAGTTGGCCAGACTACTTCATGAAGAGGCCAAGGTGATCTAACACACTCGGTTGCCGTCTTTCCCTTTTTCGCTCTAATGAGACGGGAAGACGTATGAGAGTGCACGCATACATGTATATCAGATAGAAGGAGATGGAAAATGCCAAACGGAGTAATGATAATCGCCGAACAAAGAGACGGTGATATTCGAAAAGTCTCTTACGAAATCGTCAGTGAAGGAAGACGTCTTGCCGACTCGCTAGGACAGGTTGTCACAGCGGTCTTGCTGGGCTCCGGTGTCAAAGACAAGGCCGCCACATTGGGTCACTACGGCGCAGATAGGGTCCAAGTGGCCGATGATCCACGGCTTGAAACCTATACGACAGATGCCTATGTCGCTGTCATTACTGAAGTGATCAAGGCGAATGATCCTTCCATCGTTTTATTGGGTGGCTCGGCACAAGGAAAGGATTTATCCGCGCGCCTCTCAGCCCGACTTGGTGTGGGCATGGCACAGGATTGCACGGCCTTTTCCCTTGAGAGCGGGAATCTCGCGGCCCTCAGACCCATCTACGCAGGAAAGGCCTATGCCAAGGTCAGTTTTGTCGATAGCTGGCCCCAGATGGCCGTAGCGAGACCCAACGTGATGGCCATGAATGAGCCGGATACCTCCAAATCACCTGAGATTGTCGATGCCTCCTTCAGCCTGGACAACAGTGCCTTGAAAACCAAGGTAGTTGAATCCATAAAGGATGAAAGTGGTAAAGTCGACCTTACTGAGGCAGATATAATTGTCTCAGGAGGCCGCGGCATAAAGGGACCTGAGGGCTTCGAAATCCTTGAAGAGCTGGCCAATGTCATTGGCGGCAGTGTGGGTGCATCCCGTTCAGCGGTGGATGCGGGGTGGAGGCCCCACTCAGACCAGGTCGGACAGACGGGGAAAGTGGTTTCGCCCAACTTGTATATCGCTTGTGGGATTTCAGGGGCTATTCAACACCTGGCCGGCATGAGCACCTCAAAGGTCATCGTGGCCATTAACAAGGATGCGGAGGCCCCCATATTCCAGAAAGCCGACTATGGCGTAGTGGATGATCTTTTCAATATCGTCCCGGCATTCACCGAGGAAGTCAAAAAAATGGCGTAGACCGTTCGTGCTTCAAGTTTTGCTTCAACCTTGAACCGACTTTGGTCTGCATTTCGAGTGCTAATCGTTGCTGTACAAGAAAGATCTGAAAACGGTTTTAGATAGAATAAGTGCTTGATTTGACATGTTCGTCAGATTCGATAGGAATTCAGGTTCCCCATATGCTTCGGAACCAGGGGGCTTGGGGTCTCTTTTCAAGTTCAAACCCACAAGA
>CAZCCX010000138.1:0-6195 GCA_964497115.1 uncultured Desulfobacteraceae bacterium | reverse complement strand
ATTCTTTGTGCCTGTCCACCGAGCGTTGTCCGCTTTGGGGGCGGTAACAGGCTCGGTCCTCTCTTGGGTGACGGAACTAAAAAGAGACCCCTTTGCACCTCTGTTACGCGTCCTGGCATCTATTCAGGATAATGGAAGTTACTTCTTGGACACGACGCTAGCACTAAGCTGCATAAATCCGCGTTAGTTTGTAATTATGTAACTTATTGATATCATTGGTTTTGGTGTTGCGCGAAATAACGCAATTAGGTGCCAGATATCTTGGCGCCTGACCCAGGAAACCGGTTCATCCGGTTAATGAGTACGAATCAAGTGATATTCCCGCACACGAGGAGAATGGAGACTCGGAATCGAAGAAAAAATTTCATCACCATTCGCTCGCTGTTCAACTGAGGTGTAACCTCATATCATTACATACTCATTAACCGGATGAACCACAAAACCTTCTCACATTCCAACTATTTGTGGGGTATCACTCATGAGTCGCTTTGACTGCATCAGCAACCGTCATGCTAGAATCATCGCCGGGTATGTCACAAGCAAACTCGGGCATTATGACAGCCTCTTTGAAGGACTTCCCTACCCCACGGCTCAGTACCCGTCCCCTGATGATTTTTTCCTCGACGAGGACGAATGGACGACCTATGAAAACTTTCAGAATATCCTCAGAAAAGCCAAGGAGCTTGTCGGTGAACGTTGGTTTTATTTCAACTGTGGCGCTTCCTCAGCAGCTCTGGAGGCCTTGGGGCGTCTACGTTATTTTGTGAGGGTATTTTCAGGCCCCGGTGATGGATTCAAAAGGCTCCCGTTCTTCAACAGGAATCTCAATGATACAAAAGATATCGACATTATCGTACCACCGGCCTTTGACAAATCCTCCGGCAAGGTCAGGACTCTTTTGAGCGTGAAATACCATGATGATTTCGATGTGCACCACGCCTATATAGACGACCCCTATCTCAGGGGAATTCTCTGCGCCATTCCTACTATTTGGGGACTCAAACCTGCCACAATCCGGCAGCCCCTTGTCCCCTATGATCCGGAAATTCTGTTTAATAAAGAGCCCGAATTTACATCCTATGACCTGGACGTCAGAATACGGGCGGATCTATTGACGATGAAAGACCCTCTCAACGGCCAACGTCAAATTGTAGGGAAGAAGATTCTGATAGAGCGAGAACCCATCAATGGAGATAAGGTCTTTTTGGGAAAATACTCTGAGTTCTCCAAGGACGCTTTGAGAGATAGGGGTGATAAAAGAGAGGCTATCCTTATCACCAAGACGGTTCAAGTGGACAACCGGATCCTTATTAAGGCCGGCGAGATATTTAAGGCTCCCTATTTTATCCTGCGTGTTTTGTATGATAGGCCCTCGTTTCAAGAACGCCTTTCCCAGGTCTTTAGAGGAAACCAAGATTCCCAAGAATCAGGAAACGAACTGATTAAAACCATCAATCAACTCCGTGAGACCATTGAGGCCAGGAACAGGGCATACCAGGCCCTTGAAAAGGCGAATGCTGAACTCAGGGAAGCAAAAATCAAGGTAGAGGAGTATGCGGAGACTCTGGAGCAAAAGGTAGAGGAGAGGACGACTGAACTCAGTAAGGCAAAAGAGGAGGTGATGCGTTTCAACCGGGACCTAAAATCCACAGTGGATAAACAGGTGAAGGAACTGGAGAGATACAATGCACTGAGACGTTATCTTTCTCCGAAACTCACAGAAAAGATCCTTTCCACCGGCGACATATTGGGGGCCGAGACTCAACGGAAGATGATGACGGTTTTGTTTTCAGATATCAGAAACTTCTCTGCCATTACAGACAGTCTGGAACCTGAGGAGGTCTTTGAACTTCTGGATAAGTACCTCTCAGAAATGACAAAGATTATTCACCAATACGATGGGACACTCAATAAGATCATAGGTGATGGGCTTTTGGTGTTTCTCGGTGACCCGATTGCCATGGATGATCATGCCCGGCGGGCGGTGATGATGTCTATTGATATGCAAAAAGCGGTCGTCGAATTAAGACATGAATGGCTTCAGTACGGGTATGAACTCGAGATTGGCATAGGGATCAATACCGGTTATATGAACGTGGGAAACATAGGATCAGAATCTCACAAAGACTATACGGTCATCGGTAACCAGGTCAACGTGGCCTCTCGACTCGTGGATTTGGCAAAGCCGGGGCAAATCTTGATTAGCCAGAGGACCTACAGCAGAGTGAGAGATTTTGTGAACGTGAAGAATGAGGGTGAAATCAAGGTGAAGGGAATACACAATCCCGTGTCCACCTATACTGTAAAGGTTTTTTGAGCCGATGGGTCTCTCAGATTTCTCCCCGCAAGGCCTATCAGGAAACAGACTTGTTCCGCCATTCCCTTGTTCGCTACGAGACACGTCCCACCCATGTGAACACAAAGCTAGCCTCGACTATACTCTCCGACTTCATCGGTGGTTTTTCACGGTGCCACAGGTTTTGCATTCACTTTTTTTGCCAGGCTTAACGGCAGCTTGATGTGGGTGTTCCATTTGACTTTTTCGGGTTTCTCCTGTAAAATCTTGTATATTAGTAGACACTTAGGCGGATGAGAATTGTGAAACGCCCTTTGGGTTTGGTTAGGTTCTTCAGCCTAACGCCCTGGGCAGTCCGTATTTTAACTGACAGAAATGGCGGGAATCGATCAAAGACTATGAATGGCGATATTATATTTGATGTAATAGGTAACACAAGCGCTTTTTCTATGATGGGAGAAAGCAGTGGCTATATGCTCACCGTGAATGATTGCTGCTATCTGTTGGAGTGTGGATCACCCATTTTCCCTTCTCTCGGGTACAGAGGTATTGCTAAAATCAGGGGAATCTTTACCAGCCATTCCCACGAGGACCATAAGAGATGGTTCACTGATATCGTTCAGTTTTCCTATTACAACCCCGGTATCAGACGCAAAGTGAGGTTGATCTCAGCAGAGCCTATCTTGGAGGAGTATGCTAAAAACTCAAAAGGGGCTCTTGAGAGGTCCCTTTCGCGAGATTCAAAACGGATCGTTGATATTCCTTATGAAAGCATGGTTGAAGAGGTACTGATAGGCCCCAGAAGCAAATACTATATCAACCTCAAATCCAATCGGGACGGCATCTTCAAATACGAGGTCAGTGACAGACAAGGGAATACCATAGGACCGGATAGGGCAAAGATCATCATCAATCCTGGGGCGAATCGTCCTCGATTGCTCTACAAGGACGATGAAAGCGGGGAGTGGGTGGAGCCTGAGAGCTATTATCCATTTTCCTCCAGCACCTTTTTTGAAGAAGACAAAAATGTCTTTTATGATGAAGAGTCAGGCTTGACCGTAAAGGCCATCAAGTCTTCGGCCTGGCATGGTGTCCCCACCATTGGCTTCAAGTTCATGACCGAAACAAATTCTCTTTTTTTCAGCGGTGATACCGTTTACAAACCTTCTCTTTGGAAGCAACTCCATGAAGAATATCGGCCCCAGAAGTTCCGAACTATCAGTCGAAAGGATTTTGAAAAAAGTTCTGTGATATATGGGGAGATTAACGATTTTATTGAAAGGACTTGGAGCCGGGAGCGTTACGACGTCGCCGTCTCAGCATATGAAGGTTCCGTCGTCATTCACGATGTGACCACACGCGACAGCGCTGTTCATACAGTCTATGAAGACATCGCGAATGCCCCCATAAACAACCTCCTATATACACATAATCCCGACAACCTCACAGCCTGGAGACCTATTCTCTCCCCAGGGAAAAGCCTTTTTCTCCGGGATGGAAATGTGTATGAATCGGTCAAAGGGACTCTCTACCCCTTGGACGCAGATGTCTATATCCACCATTTCTCAGGGGATCTAGTGGGCTATAGGTCGGAGAACGGGGCCTACAAGGTGATTGAAAGGGATGGTCTATTAGGCATTGTAGATGTCGATTATCCTGAAAAGGGGTTGATCAGAGTGGATGTGTACCAAGACGTGGGAGGAGAGTATCTCCCATCTATTATTGACGACCCGAATAAGTATTACTGTCTTAGGCAGGATGGAAAAGTGGAAGAGGTGACCTTCGACGAATATGCCAGTATGGGTCGTGTGGTAGAGAACATTCGTGATCGTATCAGGCGACAATAGTCTTGTTGCGTCCCGAATCCTGACGCTTGACCCCCAGAATCCCGCGGTATAAGCAAGATCAAGGAAGGAAATGGAGGAGTCTCTCCGGCCCTTAATTTCTCGCTGCGCCCTCTTCAAAGCGTTCTTGTCATGAAAAGAATTAAGTACTGATATGATACCAAGAATTGGGTTGTTGAGGCCTTAAAGGAGGGGTGTCGTATATGTAACATTAACTGTTTGACATTAATTGGGCTAAGTCGTATACTTATTACTTAAATTAAACTTAGTGCATTTGATCATTCTTAATGACTTTTGAATTGCAGGATTGGGGTAGAAAGTGACGCAGAATGGTATGAAGATTAAGGTATTATGGGTTGTCTCTTTCCCTTTGCTATTGGCCGCTTTTCTTGGATGTGCCAATGAGGTAGAAAAGAAGGCGAGACATCAAGAAAGGGCAAAACAATATATTGAAGGAGACGAATTCAAGAAGGCGGTTATTGAACTCAAAAACGTCATTCAACTGGACCCTCAGGATGATGCGGCCCATTGCGAACTCGGAGAGATCTATCTCAAGCTGGGACAAGGAGATGATGCGTTTCAGTCTTTCTCGCGTGCCGTCTCCATCAATCCGGAGAACCTGAATGCACAGTTGAAGGTTGGGCAGATATTTCTTCTCGTCAAGAGAACTCAAGAGGCAAGGGATAAGGCTGAGTTGGTGTTAGAAAAATCGTCTGATAGCATCGAAGGGCTGTCCCTTCTGGCCGGTGTCCAGATTCAGGAACAGGACTTGGATGGAGCTTTCAGAAGTCTGGAGAAGGCCCTCTCTATTGATCATGAACGTTTTGACACGCAGCTTTCACTAGCCCGCCTTCATCTTTTGAGGGAGGACCCGATTGAAGCTGAAAAGGCCTATGAGAGGGCCATGTCCCTTAATGCGGCATCGCGTATCCCCTACATTGAGCTGTCACGCCTCTACAACAGCCAGAAGCAATGGGAAAAAGCGGAAATGCAGCTAAGAGAAATGGTTGATGTTTCAGAATCCAAGCACCAAGACCTCCTGATCCTTGCCCAGTTCTATGAGAGTCGAAAGTCATGGGAGCGGGCGGAAAGGACCTTTCTGGATGCGGTGGACGCATCGCCCATAGAAGACGTGGGCGCCTTAGTGAATTTGGGGAGATATTACGCGCGAAGGCAGTCCTATGATAAAGCCTTGGAGAATTTGCAGAAGGCTGTTGAAATCAAGAAGGATGACCTGGATATCTCTACCACAATCGCACAGGTTTATTTTGACTCCGACAAATTCGAAACTGCCGAATCCATGGTGGACGACATCCTGGAGCAAGACAAGGGCCACGTGAACGCAAACTATCTAAAGGGTCGGCTTTGTCTGAATAAGAGAGACTTCTCCAACGCTTTGGAGCTATTCGATCTGGTACTCAGGGAAAGGCCCCGCAGCGCGGGGGCGCATTATTTCAAGGCACTTAGCCTGGTCGGTAAAGGAGAAATCCATCTGGCACGGCAGAATCTACTTGAGGCCGTGGAACTGGATCCGCGCATGTTGGATGCCCGTCTGATTTTGGCAGAATTCTATCTCCGAGAAAAGAACAAAGACCTTTCGCGTGAGCAGATTGATGAAGTGTTAAAACTGGCACCTCGAGACGTCCGTGTCCTTACGCTCCAGGGGAACCTGAAGATTCTGGAGCAAGATGCTCAAGGTGCTGAGGCGGCTTTCAAGCAGGCAGTAGAGGTTCTTCCTGATTATTCTCCTGGCTATTTCAGACTTGGCCTCCTCTATAGTCTCACAAAGAGACAAGAGGACGCCCTGAACGCTTTCCAAAAAACCCTAGACCTGGATCCTCAGCACTCTAACGCCCTCGCCTTTATGATCGGGATCTACGTCCGGGACAAAAGGTTTGAAGACGCCTTTGAGATGTGTGATAAGCACAAACGGAACACAAGTGGAAATACCACCATGCTAGCGCGCATAGAATATTTTGAAGGGAATATTTCCCAAGCCAAAGGAGATACGGAAAAAGCCCTTCAATCTTTTGAAAAGGCCGTGGAGACGGACCC
>CAZCCX010000137.1:1576-6230 GCA_964497115.1 uncultured Desulfobacteraceae bacterium | reverse complement strand
CATGCCCCCCTATCACGTGTCATAGAATCTGCTCAGAATAATGGAAGTTATTTCTGGGACACGACACCAGGTGATTGAAACTCGCCCCCATGGCCAAAACTGAAGAGTCCTTCATAAACGCGAATTGGGACAAAATTACAGAACTAGTGACACGTGCTACAATTCTTGCTTGAACAGGAGGTGCATCCCGACGAGGCTGCGGATGATGAATAACCAGCGCTGCTCTTGAAGCTACAGGCAGACATGAGCCGTTCAACACAATCGTCTTTGCAGTCAGGACAAGATACGGGGTCATCACTCCTGAATACAAGGTGTTCAAACTCTCCGTCACATTTTTGGCATTTATATTCGTAAATCGGCATAATCTGTTTCCTTCTTTTATGGTTCCCGGTTCCCAGTTCAAGGTTCAAAGGTTAAGAGATGAAGGTTCTAGGTTCAGGGTTCTGAGTTCAAAGGTTAGAGGCAATGAAAACCACAACCCTGAACGTTGAACCTAGAACCTCTTTTGGAGGTTAACCGAAACCTTTGAACCTCTGCACTCAGAACCCTTAAACCAGCCTGTCGGAGCGTAGCGGAGATCCCGCCACCGGCGGGAAACCTCCAAACCTATCGGTCCTCCGCCAACCTTTCTATCACCGCGGCGGTGAGTAAAGGGAACATGATCTCATGATGACCCACCAGTGAATACCCTTTTCCCCCCTCCAGAGTGGGTCTTTGGACCACATTGGTCATGGGGCGATAATGTCGAATAAAATCCATGTCCACGGTGGTAAAGTGCTTTACATCAAAGCCGAGATTTCTTGCCAAGGAGAGGGCCTTCAAGAAGACTTCGGGCATAATGACCGCAGAACCTAGATTGATGAAAACACCCCCCTCAATTTTAGAAATAAGACTTGAGAAGATACGGAAATCCAGATGGGATGTTTTCCCTATGGCCGCCCCATCCACACGGGGATGAAAATGGATAATGTCGGTACCGATGGCCACATGTACCGTCATGGGGATACCCAGCTCAAAGGCCCTGGCAGAGAGGCTGTAACGCTTATAGGGAAAATCTTCCTTCACAAGTCTGGCGCCGACGGCCTTTCCGAGACCATCGCCCTGCTCAGCTCCTTCAATGATTGCTTCATTGAGGATTCTTCCTGTCTCCTCTGCCATGCCGAATTTCCCCTCCCCAATTTGGGCAGCCACATCTTCGGATGTCTGTCCTACCATGGCCAATTCCGCATCATGGATAATTCCCGCACCGTTCAGGGCCAAGCCATCAATAAACCCCCGTTCCATGAGATCTATGATGACAGGATTCAGCCCCACCTTTATGACATGGGCACCCATGGCCAAAACAATCGGATTTCCGGACCGGATCGCCTGGACCATATGGTCCGCTACTCTCCTCAAATCATTCGCAGCAAGTGTTTTGGGGAGAGATTTGAGCCAGAGACTCATATCTCCACCAGGTTTCCAGGGCTTTCCAAAATCCCTGAAGCTGACCTTGCTTTCTCTCTCATTCAACGAATAAGACTTGACGCCATCAAGAGATATGGGTTCTATCTTCGACAAAAGAATATCCTCATTGCTTAAGGCTCCGGGTTCAGAGGTTTCGGTGTCCCCTGTTGAAAAAGGATGTAGTCGACCAGTTCGCAGATGATGTGCCCCGCCAGGATATGTGCCTCCTGAATCCTCGCCGTTGTGTGGCTTTTCACCACCAGGGACATTTCGGCAAGGTCGGCGAGTTTTCCTCCGTCTCCCCCGGTGAGACCCACCGTAAAGATCCCCTGGTTTTTGGCCGTCTCAACTGCCTTGAGCACGTTGGCAGAGTTTCCGCTTGTGCTTAAGGCCAGCAGGACGTCTCCTTCTACACCCAGGGCCTTAACCTGTTTGGAAAAGGTCTCATCAAAGGAGTAGTCGTTTCCCACGCTGGTTAGAATAGAGGTGTCTGTGGTAAGGGCCAAAGCTGGAAGAGGAGGGCGTTCGAGTTCATAGCGATTGATAAATTCTGCGGCTATGTGCTGGGCATCGGCTGCACTCCCACCATTTCCACAGAGCAAAAGTTTGCGGTCACCGGTGAGGGCGAGGGCGATTTTATCAGCGAAAAGAATGAGTTTGTCCGTGTTTTCTCTGACAAAATCTTCCTTGGCCTTTATGCTTTCACGAAGGGCCCTCTGAATGATCTTTTCCATTGAAATCTCTCCCCTGTTTGAGCCCGTAGCTTTCGTAAGGCAAAAACTATGACCTTCCAGTCCACTTGTCAACTCAGCGTTTCGGCGAAGGGATGATATGGGTTGATAAATGGTGCGTCATTTCGCCTTGATACGTCGTTATTCTGGAGGCAGAAGGAGCATATTCTTTGTTCTTAGTCTGTCACCTTTATATAACAAAGAGCCTGTTTTTTAAAGGTAATTTGTGGAGGGGGTCTTTCGCACATTCTAGACTGATGAGATCGAGAAGAAGCAGGTACCTGTCACTCCCTTCCGCCACTGCATGCGGGGTAAATTGCGTCGAGAGCCCATAACATCTTGGAATACCTGGATTCCTGCTCCGCGACCGGAGTCGAGGGCATGTTTTTCCCCCTCTGTAGCCCCGCTGAAAGCGGGTGAAGGTGAGCGCGGGAATGACAAAAGCAGGGGAAACGGGCTTTTTTGCGAAGGCATCAGGGTTAACCTACAATCAGATGTTCCCGCGAAGATCAATAACGAATACCATATATAGACATAATATGATATTTAATGCACTATATATATAAATTATATATAAATTATTAAAAAATGCTTGACAAATATTATCACATAGGTATCATTACCAATAATTAGCTTTAAATAGGCCACATAGCTGTGGGCTGACAGAATGGGATTTCAGGCCACGGGAGAATAGAGAGGAGAAAAAGCTTCTCGGATGTGCGTGCATCTTTCGCCGGGCAACTCCTAGAATAGAAGAAGAGATTAGCCAGGGAGAAAACGGCATCATGGGAAGCTAGCTTATATCAAGGAGCCAGTTGGATAGTCAACAAACAACCTAACCCTTCCTTCACTTAGTTGGACCGTTCACCTCCCAAACCAACTAACCCCCTGTGGCAGAGCCGTTTTCGGCTCTGCCTTTTTTTGGTTTTGACCAGATATCACGCCTTACGGCCCGTCTTCAAAAAATTTGTTACCACAGAAGACCAGAGAATTCCGGGATCGAATGAAATTCATTCGATTCAACCGATTCAACAAACCTGCTCCTTTGGGCCCAGCGAAGATTCCGTATCACGGGAGTCAGAGTTCAAAGGCTTTGCCATATGAACGGAACAGTCCGATCATGCCTATTTTTTCAAGGCCATATCTATAGGCTTAGTAACCGGCGAGCCAATATTAGGGGTTTAAGTGACTCCTCGAAGATCCCCAAGGGCTCACGGGCGTAAACCCCAAATATTGGCTCGCTGTGAAGTCCGATGGTATCTTTTTGTGAGATATGGCCTTGAAAAGACAGGCATGACCTTCCCAAACGCTGGTTCGATAGGCTTCACCCCTATGAGGCCTAATATTTACAGGGAGGCGAGGTTTCTTATGGCCTGGGCCACGGTTTTCAGTTCTCTATCCTGGATTGTCCTGAGATCCAGAAGGACGTGATCTTTCTCCACTCTCACGATGATAGCAGGGGTATAAGACCTCAGCCATTCTTCCATATGGTGGGCGGACAATTTCTTGGGGGCCAGGCATATCATGCGAGTAGGCAACTCCAAGAGTGGAAAAGCCCCTCCTCCTGCCCGGGAGATGCCATCCACCTGGTCGAGGGACAAATTGTTATTGGGCAACTTGCCGATCATCTTGGCAAGGCGTTGGCCCTTTGTCTTCAATGCCTTATAGGGATGGCATATCATGCGTAGGGTGGGGATTTCTCTCATGGCCGTTTTTTCGTCCCTGTAGATATTGAGGGTCTCCTCCAGGGCCATCAGTGTGAGTTTGTCTATTCTTAGCGCCCTGGTGAGTGGGTTTTTCTTAATCGATTCTATGAGATCCTTTCGGCCCAGAATAATTCCGGCCTGTGGTCCTCCGAGGAGTTTGTCCCCACTAAATGTGACAAGATCTACTCCCTGCTCAAGAACATCCTGAACCGTGGGTTCCTTGGGTATACCGTATTCTGAAAAATCTATCAGACAACCACTGCCCAGATCCTCCATCACTGGAATGCCGTACTTATTCCCAAGTTTGACAAGCTCTGAAACATCGACATCTTGTGTGAACCCGACAATGTGAAAATTGCTTTTATGAACGCTCAAGAGAAGGGCGGTATCCGGACCGATGACCTCCTCATAATCCTGAAGATGTGTCTTGTTGGTCGTCCCCACTTCAATCATGATGGCACCGCTCTTTCGCATGACGTCAGGGATACGGAATGACCCTCCTATCTCTACCAACTGCCCGCGAGATACAATAACCTCGCGGTCCCTTGCCAGGGTTTCAAGGGCAAGGAGGACAGCTCCCGCATTATTATTCACAACCATGACCCCCTCTGCGGAAGTCAATTCCTTCAGGATGTCTTCTACGTGGGTGTATCTACTTCCCCTCTTCCCCTGCTCTATGTCGTATTCAAGGTTGCTGTATCCGCCGGTGAGGGGCCTAAACCTCCTCAATACCTTCTCGGCCAGAATGGAGCGTCCCAGATTGGTGTGAAC
>CAZCCX010000137.1:0-1566 GCA_964497115.1 uncultured Desulfobacteraceae bacterium | reverse complement strand
CCAGCAGGCCGATCCGTTCCACAACCTTGTCCGAAATCGTCTCAATCTTCAGTACAGACGGCTCCCTATTCTCCCCTCCCTCAGCCAGTTCTTTTCGGACCTCATCCAGAATCTGGTGTATGGCTCTAAGAATCAGGCTGCGTGGATATTCGGCGGATACTTTGATGATCCTCGGGGTATCCAAGAGGCGATCCACAGCCGGTATCTTCTTGAACAACGCCTTTTTGTCTGTGTTTACCATGGGTCGATTATTATCACCTCGTAAAGAGTCCTTTCGGGCTTTTCCTCCTCGGGCGTGGCTTCCCCTCTCCCACCATTTGAAGGGTGTCTTGTGGGTGCCGGAACTGAAAAAAGACCCCGTGCTCCCCTTATGGAGCCATTTCAATGACTTCGTAAGCTGAAAAAATCTTTTTGTTGCAAAACAACAAAAACATGATACATTGGCAACGATGATATGGTGGGTGTAGCTCAGCTGGTAGAGCACTGGGTTGTGGCCCCAGCGGTCGTGGGTTCAAATCCCATCACTCACCCCATAAAAAGAACGGGTTTCACCCTTCTATTCATATAAACGAACAGGCATCGGAAGGCCCTTCTGATGTTTATTATGGACCGGGCCTCTAAAGCCTGTCGAGAATCATCTGTTTCCCCGATCCTGCCACACTACCCAAGCTTTGCGATCAGGTCTGCGGAGACCTGTTTCACCCCTGGTCCACCATCGAGCTCAATGAGCTTCGGTTCACCACTGCCTTTGTCCGAGAGGTCTTTGTAAAAGTCTATCGCAGCCATCGTGCCGGTCTCAGTATCATAGTATATGTTGTGACGCTTATCGATGGCATCTTCATCCTGATCATCGGAGCGGGTTTTGAGATCCCCTCCACAGACCCTACATTTGTCTCCGTCCGGCTTAATCGCATCGATAAAGATGTTGTTGGGATGGTTGTTATCATTAACACACAAACGCCGGCCCATGATGCGGTCTTTCGCGATTTGCCTGTCGAGGATCATTTCAATGACAACATGGAGGGTAATGCCTTCCTTGCGGAGGGCCTTGTCCAGCTCTTCAGCCTGAGTCAAATTCCTGGGAAATCCGTCCAGGAGCCAACCGCCTTTGCAGTCATCCTCTTTGAGACGGTCTAATATCATAGGTATGGTAATGATGTCAGGTACCAGTTCGCCTCGGTCTATGTATCCCTTGGCTTCTTTCCCCAAGTCTGTCCCCCCTGAGATATTATCCCTGAAGATCACCCCGGTTTCAATATGGGGGATGTTGAATTTCTCTTTGACAATGGCACCTTGGGTGCCTTTCCCACTTCCGTTAGGGCCGAAAAAAAGAATGTTCATGTCCTTGTCTCCTTACATACACTTTCTTCCTGGTAATCTCTCAAAAAGTCAGAATTCTTGTCACTTTCACCCGTACTACCTATAGAATGCCGGGTGTTTGTGCCTGTAACACTTTAGAATCCCTAGGTTTCCACTCTTGGAGGAATGGAAACAGGGGATCAAACGGACTCCTGATATGACGATCATTTCGATGTGAAAGTATTTCAAAAATGGAGGGGTGTCAAG